>JAJZFK010000501.1 GCA_021805405.1 bacterium | reverse complement strand
CATCGCTTCTGATGGTCTTAGAGTGCGAATGACGGCACAAATGGCTGGCGATGAAGCATGCATGCTCGCACACATGCTTCCCAGCACGCCAGTTCTCGTTGGAAAAGATCGACGGCAGACTGGTGCCCGGGCTGAAGCTGAGTTTCGGCCGGATGTCATCGTAATGGATGACGGTATGCAATTCTGGCAGCTTCACAGAAACGTAGAAATTGTTTTGCTGGATGCTATTGAGCCGTTTGACAATGGCTACACTCTCCCACGCGGATTGCTTCGCGAACCCGCTTCACACTTGCGACGCGCATCCGTAATACTGATCACGCGCTCACACGTTGCAGATCGCAAGATTCTCGATGAAACAATGGCAAAGATTCGTAAGTTAGCGCCGGGCAAGGCGGTCTTTACTGCCGATTTAATCGCGCATGCCCTTCGTCAGGTAGAGCCTCCACAGCTTCTGGACATCCATAGTCTTCGTGGCCGCCGCATTGTTTGCCTAAGTGCTATCGGGAACCCTGCCTCGTTCGAATCCATGCTAGGCGACCTCGGCGCGATAGTGTGCGACAGCCTTCGCCTGCCGGATCATTCTCGCCCGAGCAGCCAGGAGCTGGACGCCCTGTTTCATCGCGCCGCTGAAGTAAATGCATCCGCCATGGTGACGACGGAAAAGGACGCCATAAAACTGGATGGTGCAACCCATGCTTTGCCCATCATCGTCCTGCAGGTGACGATGCACATTGATAGCGCCGAGAAGTTTATCTCATCCGTCGTGGAGGCACTATGACAGAAGCAGCCCCGCAGGAAGCAGTGTTACCGCTGAAAAAGCGCGTGGAACGCACAGCGGGCCGCGTTGCTCTTGCTGTAGTAATTCGACCAGTGCGCGCGATGTCGTTTAAAGGCGCCCAACGCACGGGCCGGGTTATAGGTTCTATCCTGTACCGCCTCCTCGGCCGGTATAGACGAGTTGCCCACAAGAACCTCAAGCTTGTCTACGGCGGCGTGCTTCCGGAATCTGAAAGGAACAAGATCGCAAGGGAGGTGTTTGTCCATTTTGGTCAGGCGGTTTGCGAATTCCTCATGCTTCCAGAGGTACCACCGGACGAGCTGGGCAGGCTTGTTGATGTAGTCGGCGGAGAAAACCTTGAAAAAGCGCGTGCTGCAGGCAAGGGAGTCCTGGTTGCATCTGGTCATTTTGGCAATTTTGAAGTGCTTGCACCCTGGCTGCAGACACAGGGATGCGTGGTAAATGTCGTGGCACGTAAGGCGAATGACCCCCGTATCGATGAAATGCTGCAAGGCACGAGGGCTCAGAGCGGAGCTACGGTGCATCTTCGTGGCAGCAGCGGCCGCTCTGTGCTACAATGTCTCAAGCGTGGGGAGGTACTCGCACTGCTATTCGACCAGAATGCTGGAGACCTCTATGTGCCATTTTTCGGCCTAGACACCGGAACTACTAACGGGCCCGCGCGTATTCACCTTCACACAGGAGCGCCCATACTTTTCATGTGGTGTACCAGTCTTCCCGATGGTCGCTTCCAGATGGAACTTGAGGAGCCAGTAGTATTTACGCCTACCAACGACCGTGCTGCCGACGAAATCGCTGTAACAGCGCTGTTGAATGCCAGGTTGGAAGCGCAGATTCGGCAGCGGCCATCTCAGTGGTTATGGTTACACGACCGTTGGCGTAATTCTCCTCACGTATTTCAGGCTAAAGAGTAGCATTGAATATCCTTACCCAACAACAGATAGCGGGCATTCGCCGTATTCTCATTATAAAAATGAGTGCGATGGGCGACATTGCGATGTCCATACCTACAGCCGCCGCCATAAAAGCCGCAATGCCTCACGTTAGCATCGCTTGGGTAGTAAGGCAGGGACTTTCAGACCTGCTTGTTGGCAACCCGTCAATCGACAAGCTAGTGGTTGCACCGCGGGGGCTCGCGGCAATTCGCGCCATTGGGCCGGAGCTTCGTCGCTTCAAACCAGATATCGTCATGGATATGCAAGGCCTTTCCGTCAGTTCACTCCTTGGTGTGTACTCTGGTGCAAGGTTGCGATACACCTGGGAAACCAGTCGTGAAATTAGCGGTATGCTGTCACAGGCAGTGGTACCCACTCCGCCGCAGGTAAACGCCGTAGAGTGCCTCATGAACTTTGCAAGACTCGTGGGGGTAGAACAACTGCCAGGCACCGCCCCAGCCTACCTTACGCAGGACCCGCAACTGTGTGAACAGGCAGCGCAACTTCTAAACGGCACGACTACACCGTTAGTAGGCATGCACGTTGGTGCCTCCATAGCAAATAAGTCGTGGCCTGCCGAGCGCTGGATACAGCTTGTGGAGCTTCTTTCGGCAGCAGGAATCCAGCCAGTTATTTTTGGCGCAGCTGCAGAGCGCGAGGCGGAAGAGACTATCATGGCACGGGTAGGCGCCAAGGCTCTCTCATTGGTGGGCAAAACGTCGCCTCGGCAGTTAGCAGCAGTAATCGCACGCTGTGGAGTATTTGTAGGCGGTGATACCGGCGCTACCCACATTGCTGCCCTTGTTAGAACGCCTGTAGTAGCACTTATGGGCCCAACGCCACCTGCCAAAGTGGGACCATACGGACCAGCCAACGATGTGATAACGCTCAATCTAGCCTGTAGCCCGTGTTTCCGTCACCCTACATGCAATGGGCTCTACATGTGCATGCGCGATATTGATGCAGCACGCGTGTTTACCGCCTGCACTACCAAGCTGGCAACCGCGCGATGACACGCCAACTGGATTTCGGGTGGTGGCACCCATGAGAGCCCTGCACGTTATTACCCCGCGCCACCTGGGCGGTGCTGAACTGCTAGCCATGCGCATCATGAGCGAACATGCAGATATGGGTGTTACTAGCCGGCTGGTTACTAAACCCATTGCACAGGTTGAAGCTTCCGCACGCAATATGGGGCTAGATGTTGGTCACCTTCAAATAGGCGGCAAACTCAACCTATTTGCAATAGGTCGACTATTAGCAGAGTTTCGGGCGTTCAAACCCGATGTAGTATGCACGCACCTCTCTACAGCTTCGCTTTGGGGTGGCCTCGCTGCCAAACTTGCCAAAATACCCGCAGTAGGCATAGTTCACGGCTTCAACTCGCCGGGCCCCTACCGATTCGCTACCACACTGGTATCGGTTTCACAGGCAGTCGCTGATTCACTAGCGACCAGGGGCGTGCCCACCAGCCGACTATGCGTCATTCACAACGGAATAGATCCCCAACCGTATACCTCAGCTCCGCCTGCCGAAGTAAATGTACCCGCGGGAAGTTTCTGTGTGGGCACCGTCGCTCACTTATCAGCAAAAAAGGGCTACCGCGAACTGCTTACCGTGGCGAAGAAGCTGACAGACGTCCACTTTGTTTTTATTGGAGAGGGCCCCATGCGCGCGGAGATTGAACAAGCCGCCACTGACTCGGCATTGGCTGGGCGAATTCATCTGCTGGGTTTTCGCCCAGATATCCCCAACCTTATGGCAAGGTTTGATGTTATGTGTCTTCCGTCATGGGAGGAACCGTTTGGACTGGTGGTTCTGGAAGCGATGGCTGCAGGTAAGCCCGTAGTCGCGTTTGCATCGGGCGGCCTGCCAGAAATCATCGTGCATGGTGCCACAGGCCTGCTTGCTGCGCCTGGTGATGTAACCGGAATTGCGGATTACCTTACCCAATTGCGTAACGATCCGATACAGCGACAGGCTATGGGAAATGCCGGGTTGCAGCGTGTAAAGCAGTTCACCTTGCATGAGACTAGTAAAAAATGGCTTACCGTGTTTAAAGATACCGTCAATAACTATAACAGGTAGGGTTGAACAAGGCGAATTCATCGCCAATTGCCACGAGATTCGCATGAAGTGTGGCGTTAGGAAGAGCTGCTAGAATGAACGTAATGGAAATTGTATCTGGCGTGGATGTGAACGGTGCAATAATGCATGCACTTCTGCTCACGAAGGAGATGGCCCGCAGCGGGCATCAGGTAGTAATGGTCTGCCGTAAAGGCTCGTGGATAGGACGCGAGCTTTCTGGCACTAAAAATGTTACCGTTCACGAGTGCAATTTAAACCGTTGGCCACTGGCAGAATTGAATGAGGCTGCAGGCATCATACGATCACGACACATTGAAGTCATCCATTCGCATATGACTCGCGCACACAACTTTGGAGTTTTTCTCAGCCGCTTAACCCACGTTCCCTGCGTGGCCACTGCCCAGTCTCATAAAATTCATCCACATTGGCAATTTGCAAGTCACGTTATCGCTGTATCCGGTGTAACCCGCAGATATCACCAAACGCATAACCTTATCCCTAGCAGGAAGATGGATATGGTCTACAATTTTGTCGACAAATCTAGATTTGATGTGCCTGCGGTTACACGCGACGAGGTACGCGCCGAACTCAACATAGGGCCCAACCAGCACTTGCTAGGCGTTATTAGCGACTTTCTACCGCGAAAGGGACAGCTATATCTTGTGCGCGCCCTGCCAGAGATCTTGATGGCGGCACCGGAAACGATAGTGGCATTTGCGGGCCACGTTCGCAAGAACGACTATTACGAACGTGTACGCAGTGAAGCAGAGCGGTTAGGCGTGATGAAGCATATTATATGGCTTGGCTACCGCAGCGACGTCCCTAGGCTGCTATCTGCCCTCGACATCTACGTGCTGCCGTCGTTGGACGAGATGTTCCCCGTAGCAGTCCTGGAGGCGATGGCAGCTGGATGCGCGTGCGTTGCCTCTGCGGTTGGCGGCACGCCCGAGTGTAACGCGGAGCCTGGTTCCCTCATCCTCGTACCGCCGGCCGATCCTACGGCACTTGGAGCAGCTATTATAAGTATGCTGGGGGATGACGAGAGGCGGTCGGAATTTCAGGCTGCTGCCAGGAGCACTGTTGAAAAGCATTTCACGGTAGAAAAACTCACTCCTGTCATACTTGACGTCCTGGCACGCGTAGCGGGAACAAAACGTCGGTCGCAGCCGCGGGGCTCTGCCTAACACCGATCAGTCCACAACGCGCTAGTGGTACTAAAATCAGCAGTATACGCGGCGACAGATTTCGCGGGGCCAAATTTGGAGGCCTTATAAGTGCGGGTAATCCTGTTTGGTTATATCCCACTTTACTATGGCCATGTGTGGTGTGTTGCATAAGGAACCGTCGCAGAAATGAGTGTGATGGGGATAGTATCCGGCGTTGACCTTAATGGTGTGAGCATGGACGTATTTCTGCTGACCAGGGCGATTGCGCGAACAGG
Source organism: bacterium (assembly GCA_021805405.1). Classification (GTDB taxonomy): domain Bacteria; phylum Armatimonadota; class Chthonomonadetes; order Chthonomonadales; family Chthonomonadaceae; genus JAJZFK01. The sequence goes on along the minus strand of JAJZFK010000501.1, from coordinate 5,946 downwards.
TAACAAGGTCGTACCAGCCTGCCGAAGAGCCTCATGGATTTGCCGCGAACTCCCTGGTACCAGCAATGTTGCTGTTCACGAATACGAATTATACAAATGTCGCGTACAGTCCCGCGAGAAGTTGCAAGTATGGTGCCGCCACAACACATTGAAGACATTCACTTGCAGAGGACGATAGCGCATAACTTTGGTGATTTTCTTGGCCGGTTAACAAATGTTCCCTGCGTTCCAACCGCTCGATCTCCTAAAATCCATCCACACTGCCAGATTGCCAACCACGCCATTGCTGTATCTGTCGTAACGTGCCGGTATCACCAAACGTACAACCTTATTCCCCGCAAAAAGGTGGATATGGTGTACAATTTTGTAGACACAGCAAGAATCGAAGTACGAGCAAATTCCAGTTTGCAGGTTCGTGGGTAACTTAAGCATGCTCCCCATCATCAACTCGTGGGTTTCGCAAGTGAGTATTTGCCGCGAAAGGACAGTTATATCTCCTGCGCGCGCTGCCAGCCATTCATGCCGCGGCGCCAAACACATTAGTAGTGTTTGCCGGCCACATTCGCAATTACAAATACTAGGTACGCGTACGTAACTTTGCAGTACGACTGGGAGTAACGAACCAGATATTATGTCTGGCTTACCGCAATGATATTCCCAGGCTGCTTTCGCTGCTAGAGATCTACGCGTTATCGTCGCTGGACGTGATGTTCTCGGTAGCAGTGCTTGAGGCAATGGCCTGCGCCTGTGCTTGCGCTGCCTCCTGAGTGGGAGGCAAAGCAGAATGCAACGCGGAACCTGGTTCACTCATACTAGGACCACCCGCTCAACCAGAACCGCTCTCTTCGCCAATTGTCAGGCTGCTGGCAGATGATCGAGAGCGATCTGCATTTCACGGCGCTACGAGACGAACAGTTGCGCAACATTTCACGGCTTAGAAGCAGACGGCGTCTATTCTGGATGTTCTGGCAGGCCCAGCAGGTGCCAGGACACGAAAACAACACGAAGGAGCAGTATGGCAGTAAATCTAACGACTGCACGCGCAGGCGGTATCGAGATTGGGGCACCCGAGAATCCACTTGTGCTAATCGCTGGCCCATGTGTCATTGAGAGCCACGAACTCTGCAGAACGATTGCGCGCGAGGTGCAACAAATCACCGCAGATCTAGGCTTAACCTACGTCTTCAAGGCCAGTTTCGATAAAGCCAACCGCACCAGTTCAACCTCGTTCAGGGGCAATGGAATTGAACGCGGACTTGAGGTCCTGAACGCTATCAAGGATGAGTTCAAGGTGCCCGTCCTCACGGATGTGCATGAAACGTGGCAGTGCGCCATTGCAGCACAGGTTTGCGATATCCTGCAAATTCCGGCTTTCCTGTCACGCCAAACTGATCTGCTCTTGGCAGCGGCAGCTACTGGCAAATGTGTAAACATAAAGAAGGGCCAGTTCCTGGCACCTTGGGATATGAAGAACGCTGTTGATAAAATGGTTACAGCAGGATGCAGCAACCTTCTCTTAACCGAACGTGGTGTCTCGTTTGGCTACAATGCCCTCGTTGTAGACATGACCGCTCTACCTCAAATGCGTCAACTTGGCTATCCGGTCATTTTTGATGGTACGCACAGCCTTCAACTACCCGGCGGCGCGGGAACCTCCTCCGGTGGAAGAAGAGAATTCATCCCTCATCTCACCCGAGCAGCCTCTGCAGTTGGGATTGACGGGCTCTTCCTCGAAGTGCATCCTGAACCCGAGAAGGGCCTTTCCGATGCAGCTACCATGCTGCCGCTGCATCATCTCCGTGCCGTGTTACAAATGGCTGTAAACATTCACAAACTAGCTCAATCGGGCTAAACAGGGTTATCAACATTGTCACAAAAATCTGCACTCATTACGGGCATAACCGGGCAGGACGGTTCTTACCTGGCAGAATTACTGCTTGAAAAAGGCTACAAGGTTTTCGGGGCTGTTCGCCGCTCCAGCACCGAAAATTTTGAGCGCATCGCTCACCTGGAAGACAGGATCACGCTTATTCAGGCGGATCTGCTAGATCAGTTTTCACTCATTGATGCGGTGAAGGTTTCGCAACCACACGAGGTCTACAATCTCGCTGCGCAGTCGTTTGTTCCCACTAGCTGGAATCAGCCGGTTCTTACAGGCGAGTTTACTGCCCTAGGTGTTACCAGGATCCTTGAGGCGATTCGGCTCATTGACCGAGACATTCGCTTCTATCAGGCGTCATCGTCCGAGATGTTTGGCAAAGTACGGCAAACCCCCCAAACCGAGGAGACACCTTTTTACCCACGCAGCCCCTATGGCGTTGCAAAGGTATATGGGCACTACATCACTGTAAACTATCGAGAAAGCTATGACCTATTCGCCTGCTCTGGCATCCTCTTCAACCACGAGTCACCACGAAGGGGCCTAGAGTTTGTAACCCGCAAGGTGACTTCTGCCGTAGCTCAGATCAAACTGGGTATGGCTAAGGAACTTCGGCTGGGCAACCTGGAGTCGAAGCGCGATTGGGGATTTGCCGGCGATTATGTTAACGCGATGTGGTTAATGCTGCAAAAGGATAAACCATGCGACTACGTAGTTGCTACCGGTGAAACGCACACCGTACGGGATCTTGTAGACGTTGCATTCAGCCACGTGGGCCTAAATTACGAAGGCTACGTTAGGGAGGATCCAGCATTTTTCCGGCCAGCCGAAGTCGATTTGCTTGTCGGCGATGCTTCGCTCGCAACCCGGCAGCTAGGATGGAAGCCAACCGTGGATTTTGAGGGCCTTGTGACGATGATGGTCGACGCAGATATTTCAAGGTGGTCGGAACACCTGCGTAATCGGGATCGATAACACGCTCATGGACGCACCACGAATACTCATAACCGGCGCATCGGGATTTGTAGGCCAGCACCTGGTAACAGCACTCATTCGCCAGGCTCCCGACATCGAGCTAATTTGCATAGACCGGCAAGTTGGTGCCACACCCTCCCAGCAGGGGCGCGTAAGCCACTATGCTGTCGACCTCTGTAACCGCGCGGAAGTTATCGACGTGGTCGCACAACAACTGCCAACACATATCGTTCACCTTGCCGCAGCGGCATCCGGTGCGGGTACCGACCGGGACCTGATCTTTGAGGTAAATGTAGAGGGAACACGCTCCCTGCTGGATGCTGCAGCGGAGTTAGCCCCCTTTCCACGAGTTTTGTTCGTTAGCACTGGTTATGTTTATGGCGACAGAACCGGGTTAGGCGCCGCAGTGGAAACCTCACCGCTAGGTCCACTTTGGCGATTTGGTGCCTATACTGATAGCAAAATTGAGGCAGAAAACTGCGCACGTAACTATCCAGCCTTCACCATAATTGCCCGGCCGTTTACGCATGTAGGCCCAGGTCAGGCCCCTGGTTTTGCAGTGTCTAGCTTCGCCCAGCAGATAGCCCGCATTGAAGCAGGTCTATTAGAACCGGTGATCAGAGTTGGGAACCTCGAAGCCTTGCGCGATATCCTGGATGTGCGGGATGTGATAGATGCTTACCGACTGCTGTTGACGTCCGGGAAGCCTGGCGAGGCATACAATATCTCCACGCAGCGTCCCCTGGCCATTCAGTCAATTCTGGACAAGCTGCTGGAATTGGCAAGGTTACCGGTTACAGTGGAAGTAGACTCTTCCAGGTTTCGTCCGGCCGATATTCAATGTTCTACGGGTGACTCCACGAAGATTCTCACTGAAACAGGCTGGCGCCCACAGATTCCACTGGAACAGACTTTAGCCGATACTTTGAATTACTGGCGCGAAACTGAGGGGGTTAATTAATGCACTCGGAAAACGATGAGTTGCAGTATGGTGCAGAAGTACTAATGGTAGAGGCGCAGGCGCTGGAACGGACAGCAAGGGCGCTTAACAGTGCGTTTAGCGATGCCATTGGGCTCATGCACGACTGTACAGGGCGAGTCATCACTACGGGTGTGGGCAAATCTGGTATAGCAGCCCGCAAACTTGCGGCTACACTTACATCCACTGGCTGTCCTGCCCTTTTTCTGCATCCCTCGGAGGCGATGCACGGCGATTTGGGCATCGTTCAGCCAGGAGACGTCGTTATTGCCATGAGCCATAGCGGAGAAAGTACGGAGCTTAATGACCTACTGCCGTACCTCACGCAGCGCGCTCCTATAATAGCCCTTGTAGGTAACCTCCATTCCACGCTTGCCCAGCGCGCACAGGTTGTAATAGACGCATCTGTAGAGCGCGAAGCATGCCCGCTTAGGCTAGCACCCACTGCCAGCGTTGTTGTTGCAATGGCGCTAGGTGATGCTCTTGCGATGACACTTCAAAAAGTGCGTGCCCGCACAGCCGAGGACTACGCTGCCAATCATCCTGGTGGAAGGCTTGGCAGGCGGCTTATTCTACGCGTTTCTGATGTCATTGAAAGTCAGGATTTCACGAAAGCGGCGGTTACACCAGGGGCTTCGTTTACCGATGTCGTTTTTGCGCTTACTGCCGGGCACTTTGGTGCCGTTGCAGTCCTTCAGCCAGATGGATCGCTCGCAGGTATTATTGCTGAAGCAGACCTTCGTAAAGCACTGGTTGAGGGTATGACAAACGGATTTACACTGCACGCGTGCGACTTCATGAACGTTAGTCCTGCGGTAACCCTACAGCCAGACGAATTAGCCTATGCTGGACTTCAGAAGATGACTGAACGCGAACGACCTGTATCCGTAGCACCAGTTGTAGACGCAGCAGGCAGTTTCAAGGGATTTATAAGGGTACACGATCTCGTTCGCGCCGGGCTTTAAACTTATGAAAGTCCACCGTGTTCTGCTGCTTTTGCCCGCTGCCATAGCGCGTCCAATTCTTCTGGTGAACAGTCGCGAAGTGCACGGGACGAAGCAGCGGACAGCTCCTCCATGGCGCGAAAGCGTGTTTCAAAACGCCTGAGCATCTCGCGAAGCAGCTCCTCGGCATCCAGCTTTAGGTGCCGTGCTACCTGCACCAACGTAAAGAGCAGATCAGCAATCTCGCGCCCTGCGGCGCCGGTATCTACAACCTCACGACTTAACTCATGGCGAAGTTCGTGGAGCTCCTCTGTAACCTTATCCATTACCGCATCCATGTGCGCCCAATCAAATCCTACCTTAACGGCCTTGCGACTAATCTCCATAGCACGGACGAGAGACGGCATCGATGTGGGCACGCCATCCAGGGCTGATATACGAGTCTCAACTGGCTTCACTCCCTTTTCACCGCGCTTTATCCTTTCCCAGTTCACCAGCACAGCGTCACTATCCGCAGCATCAACGTCTCCAAACACATGAGGATGCCGCCTTATCAGTTTTGTTACGATACCTGCAACTACGTCATCGATACAGAATACGCCTTCCTCAGAAGCAAGCTGGGCATGGAATACAGATTGCAGGAGGGCATCACCAAGTTCTTCGCATAGGCCCTCAGGGTCTTCTGCATCGATAGCATCCAGTACCTCGTAGGTCTCCTCCACGAAGTACCTCTTCAAGGTTTGATGCGTCTGTTCCCTGTCCCACGGGCAGCCGCCTGGCGCGCGTAGGCGGGCCATAATTCCCGTAAGGGCAGCAAAATCCCGTGGGCGAAGTTCTGGTGATAGCGCAGGCACGAAGAGCGACGTAAGGTGGTCAGGGGTTTCACGATCAAGTTTGTGCAGGGGCACCCATCGAATGTTTTCGTTGGGTGTACCTGCTGCCTGCACAAGAGCCACTCGCCAATCGTCCGGGTAGTCCCTCATGAGTGCAAGCTTTACGAACGATGCAATGTCACGGTCGTACACCTGAAAGACGATGAGTGGCCTCTCCGTAGATAACCGAGACGACGAAGGAAAGCCCTGAGCATTCACTAAGTCGCCGAGTTGTAGGGAGAGCGCATCCCGCACATCATAACCTGAGGACGCCGCAACCTTTACAGCAGCCAACAC
>JAJZFK010000424.1 GCA_021805405.1 bacterium | reverse complement strand
TATGGTCCCGACGGTCTCGTGCGGCTTATGAACTTCTTTTGAGTTGTGACGACTCTAAGGAGTCGCAAAAGCTGGAACAGGAGCTTAAGCGTATTGGCAATGCTCTTGCAAAAGCGCGTGACCTGGACGTGATGATTGATAACCTTGAGGCACGTGCCGCGAAGCTCCCCGAGGATCAGCGAGTAGGGATTCAATCGTTTGTTGGGAGGCTGAGTTCCCAGCGGCTAGATGCTCAGGATGGGGTGATTAGCGCCATGCATCGTATAGACCACAAGCACCTGGAAGAGCGGTTTGACGCGCTCCTTACCAGGCGGGGTAAGAAGGGTGGCTAAGCCAGGCACGCTGCCAAGGCTAGTCCACGGTGCCGAGGTATGGCAAAACGCGCGTCTTGTGATCATGACACGGCTCCATGATCTGGAGGGGTTGTCTACTTGCCTGGCGGATTCGGCCCTCATCACCCAGCTTCATGACATGAGAATAGCTGCCCGTCGGCTCCGTTATTCCCTTGAGCTATTTATGGATGCCGTTCCACCGGTACACACAGAAGTGGCGACTACAGCTCTGAACATCTGCCGGGAGATGCAGGATTTGTTAGGTGCCATTCATGACGCTGATGTACTGATGCCGCAACTTGTGGAGCAGATGCACCGCGAGTTAAAACCAGGACTGCCTAACGAGAAAAATGTTGCACCATTTGGGGTACATTTCATCAACTGGGACTCGTGTACAGGGCTTATTTCAACCTGCAGGGATGTTATGCAGGAGCGAGACCATGCATTTGATAAAATTAACGAAGCATGGCGGGTGCAAAAGGAGGCCGGTATTTTCGTGGCACTCGCTGCTGCTGCGGGAGTAGGCGCCGATGCGTAAGCGTACAAGTGAGCAAGTCGTGCCAGTAATAAACGTGCCTCATCGCCTGGAAGAGATACCAGGGCTGGGTGTAATTCGGGCGCGAGGTCTGCGAAAGATTGGTATTAACACCGTCGCAGATCTTCGTGCCGCTTCTCCAGATGTTGTGAGTACTGCACCTGGCCTCACACCCATAAAGGCCCACCAGGTTGCTACTTACATGGAACAGTTTGACGCGGACCTGCTTCTTTCTGCGGCGGAAAACGAACGGGAATTCCTGCAGGCGCACGAGCGCGCAGAGGCACTTCAAAACGAGTTGCTACCACGTATCACTGCCTCAACGCACGATGAGCTTGGCACGGCATCTACTCTGCTTACCCTTACTATTGCCAGACTGATGACGGTGCCTGGCGCGTCCGATTTTCGCGGCGCCCTTCTACGCCAGCTGGCCCGCCTTGCCCGAACATCCCAACTCCTGCGAACGTCTACTCCTGAGCGCCGGCGTGAACGGGCTGTATCCACCATTATGCAGACAGTAACCACTCTCAACAAGGCAGTAGCCGCAACGGACGTCGATAGAAAAGCGCAGGTTCGCCTTTCTGATGCGTTGGAGGCCTATGCCGACGGGCTTCAGGACTGCCTGGATGATCGTAGCTCGCCCCGAAAGGGAAGCACCAGTTGACGGATGTTGTTAACCCCCGCATATGCGCTGCTTTTGACATTGGCACCAATTCGGTGAAGCTTCTCGTGGCAGATTTGGCTGATGGAGTAAGAATGCTTTACGAGGAGACGATCGTTACTCGGCTTGGTGCCGGTATGTTGCCAAATAATCCACGGCTATGGGAATCTCCCATGCACCGCACCATCGAGGCACTTCGTTCACTGGCTGCAAAGGCTACGGAGCTTGGCGCGGAAGAAAGGACATCTGCAGTAGGTACGGCCGCGCTGCGTGAAGCAGCGAACAGGGACGAGTTTGTTCGCAGGTTGCGCGATGCATGCGGCTTGAATGTTCGTGTAATTTCTGGTGAGGAAGAGGCCAGGCTCTCATTTATGGCAGTGATGCTAGATCCGCAATGGCGTAATCGCGGCGCGCTCATGGTCATCGACATAGGCGGAGGCAGCACCGAGATCATTACCGGCACTGTTGGCGCAAGCGCGCCACTGCAGCGCACGAGCGTGCCGATGGGTGCGGTAAAGCTCACTGAGCGGTTTATCCACGCCGATCCGCCGGCTGTAAAGGAGCTCGCAGCCGCGACAACCGCAGTCAACAACGCGTTTAGCGAAGTAAATTTACCATCGCCGGGCGATTTTACGGTAGTTGGCGTAGGTGGTACGGTTACCAACGTAGCAGCGATCGCCCGGGGCCGGTTTTGTGCTCCCGATGAACTGCATGGTACTGTGGTGAGCCAGGAGCAGATTGAGCAGGTGATGCAACTGCTAGAGGGATGTGGGCTGGATGAGCGGAAGACTTTGCCTGGTCTTGATCCGCGTCGTGCCGACATTATTGTAGGTGGTGTCATTTTGCTGAACATGGCGTTGGGCAGCACGGGCTATGGTAAGCTTGAGGTTTCTACAAGAGGATTGCGATGGGGGGTTTTATATGACAGTTTCCTCAATTAGTATGCACTTGGTAGATACCGAGTTAAATGACAGTGAGATTCGTAACGCAAAGCGGCGTAATGCAATCCTCGCTTTAGCAGGCAGTTACCAGTACGATGAGGCGCATTCGCACCAGGTGGAATGCCTGGCGGGTAGTCTGTTTCTCGCTTTAGAACCCCTGCACCATCTTACTGCGAATGACCGAAGGCTACTGGAATATGCGGCGATACTGCATGACATTGGGTACTTTCTTTGCGCAAAGGGACATCATCGCCATGTACTGCAACTTGTAATGACAGAACCACTCCCAGAATTTACACGCGGTGAAAAGGGAGTGATAGCAAATGTTGCAAGGTATCACAGAAAAGCAATGCCGTCGACCATGCACACTCTCTTCGCGGTATTAACAGACGAGGATCAGCATCGTGTACTGCTATTGGCGCCGATACTGCGCCTTGCAGACGCACTAGACCGCTCGCATCAGGGGACAGTTGAGGAGCTGCGTGTTGAAATTCAGGAGGCTGCAGTTCATTTACACATAAGGTCTACTGATGATATGGCTATCGAGTGCGACGCCGTTGCCCGGAAGTCCGACATGTTTCGCCAGGTGTATAGCCGCGACGTAGTTCTACACGTACAATCTGCTGGTACCACGTCCATCTAGCTGTGCGGACCATCTGGTTCAGATAAACTGGTGTTGGTTTGGTTAAAATGTAACCGTATATCACGCATTGAATCCGCCTGAGCGTTACACGGGACAGAAGGGTTCTTGGAGAAACAATTACGTTACCTCCGATGTACATCTCAACTTTAAACTGGTATTTGCAGTAAATCTAATGCGGTACGAGGCTAGCCAACACCGACATTCCCATAAGTGAAATTGCCGTAATGGCTAGCGAGCACATATAGAATATGATACCGGCCATCGACCATTTGGTTTGAACGTCAATGAAATGCTGTACGGAATTAAACTTCCGGTACCTCCAGGCGATGCTGTTGCCCTTTTTACCAAGATAGATCTGAATCACAAGACCAATCGCATTGGTGAAGCCTGTCATTGCCCAGGTCGCGCTATTGATTACGTTGTGATTTAGTGCGGATACAATTGACCGAAGAATAACTCCAAGCAGCAATAAACCCATGAATAATAATATTCCGGCCAGTACGCGGTTCATACCACATAACCAGATCCAGCCGAGGCCAAATGCGCCCCAGTTCCACTTCATGGAGGCAATTTCAGGCGGCACATCTGTGTTGGTCCCACTAGTATTCGTCCATTGCTCGGAGCGCAGGGGAATAGTTGAGCCTGTCACAGCTCCGGAGGTAGCCGAAGTCGATGGTCCATAGAGCGGCACATAGGAAGGTACCGGTCCCTCTGTTGATGGCGTGCCTGCGTTCCTGCCGTGGATAATCTTATCGCCAGGCGCAGCAGACATCGGGATCTGTATAGGTTGCGATGACGCGTAACTAGCCGCGGTTGTCGCCTGTTCAGTGGTGGGTACAACAGGGGTTGGCGCAGCGAGGTGTGAAAGGATACGTGATGCTGGCAATTGGAGACCCGTACTTACTGATTCCAGCAGTGTCTCCGCAGTGATGCGCCCTTCCTCGCTCCAAACATTTAGAGTATCAATGGGGGCAGGACCGTATTTTTGGCCATCAGCCGCTACAACAAAGTACTGTACAGGTTCTTCAGGTGCCACGGGTTTATCTCCAGTAATAGCAATCATTAACAACCAATACTAATTATATCCTGCGATGTTGCTATTTTAGTCAACTTCACCGGTGTTACCTTCAATTTGCACGGTGCGTACTAACTAGGATTGGTTCGCTAGAAGAGGTGAACCAGCGGGTACACCTTCGGGCAGCAGCTCATACTGGGTCGTCCGTCGCAGCGGCCGGTAGCCTGCCTCACTAATGAGCCGTTCCATCTCTTCAATCGGCATTGTAAACGCGCACCCCGCAGAGGAAACCACATTCTCTTCCATCATCGTACTGCCAAAGTCGTTAAGGCCGTACCTAAGTGCTACCTGCGCAATCTTTGGGCCCTGTGTTACCCAGCTAGCCTGCATGTGCTGTATATTATCAAGCATGAGCCTGGAGACCGCGACGGTGCGAAGGTAGTCAAAGGCAGAAGCTCGTTCACCCTGCAGTTCCGTGCCATCCGGCTGAAAGGACCAAGGAATGAAAGCTGTGAAGCCTCCAGTTTCGTCCTGCAGTTCGCGTGATCGAACCAGGTGTTCTACGCGATCTTCGGTGGTGTCTACGGAACCGTACATCATGGTAACGGTTGAACGGAGCCCTGCGTTATGCGCTTCCCGCATACAATTAAGCCATTCGTCCGCCGTATCCTTAAGCGGTGAGATAGTTTTGCGCACCCGGTCCGTAAGAATTTCGGCACCGCCGCCTGGGACACTGTCTAGCCCGGCGGCTTTTAATCGCGCAAACATTTCCGCTTGCGACAATTTGCTAATGCTCGCAATGTATATGAGCTCCGCAGGAGAGAAAGCGTGCAGAATAATTCCGTAGGCACCAAACCGATCCTTAATCGCACGTAGGAGCTCTTCGTACCACTCTATTTTAAGCCGCGGGTTAAGCCCGCCCTGCATGAGAATCTCAATGCCGCCGACGTCGACCATCTGCTGAATCTTCTCGAAAATCTGTTCTCGACTAAGGAGATAGCCGTCTTCGTGACCCGGTACCCGGTAGAATGCGCAAAACTTGCAGCGAACCCAACACACATTAGTGTAATTAATGTTTCTACCCACTACATAGGTTACGATGTCGTTGGTACCAGGGTGAAGTTTTTCTTTAACGTAATTAGCAAGGGTCGCTAATTCGGGGAGGTTTGGGTGATTGAATAACCTCACCCCATCGTCGAAAGTCAGGCGTTCACCTGTATAAACCTTATCGGCGATATCGTCTATTGATCCCTTGTGTGGTGCCGCAATCGTTGAAACCATTCGTTCTCTCCCTATGCTTGCTACTTACCTGGCAGAATTCACCGCTACAAATGAGCCATGTTCGATTAGTTTGTACAACACTTTATTGTGCTAGCCAGGAGTGCTGTGCCGCAACACACGCCCAGTAAGTGAGTCGTTAAATCTCGCCTCGTTTAACGCGATGCTGCCATTCACCACAACCATATTTATACCGTGCGCATACTGGTGGGGTGCATCAAACGTGGCAGTATCTCCAATTGTTGAAGGGTCATAAACAACCAGGTCGGCGTAGGCACCTTGCAGAATTACTCCGCGGTCTAATATACCCATGCGTGCCGCAGGAAGACTCGTCATACGGCGTACCGCCTCCGCCTCCGTTAATATGCCCTGTTTTCTTACGTACTCCGCAAATACCCGTGGGAATGTGCCGTATGCCCGTGGATGTACGAGGTCTTTCCCTGTGGTGCCATCGGGTCGTGCACCCACTCCATCCGATCCAACCGAGGTGAATGGGTACCTCAAAACTCGTTCAATATCTGCTGGACCCATTGCAAAATTTACCGCGCTTACATAGCCGCCGGTCTCCACGAGCAGGTCGATTACCCAGTCAATAGGCAGCTTCCTGCTTTGTGATGCTAACTCCAGAACCGTTTTACCCTGCAACTCTGGGCGTCCGCGACAAACTCCAATCTGAATGCGGCGCCAGTGACTGTCTGTGCCGGTGTCCGCCCAGTCGGGATGTGCTGCGAGCATGTCGTCTGTAATTCGCCGACGTTCAACAGGATCGTTAAGCCGTGCTGCCACCTCTTCTGGCGTACCGCTTTGAGCGTACCACGGAAGTGTCTGCACAGAGAGCGCTGTCATAAAGGCGTTGTATGGATATTGGTCCATCTGCACATCGAGACCAGCCGCGCGCGCCTCCTCCACCATTTTCAGGGTGACTTCGGTCTTGCCCCAGTTGTGATCGCCCTCCGCTTTGTGGTGAGAAAGTTGCAGAGGTACACCAGCCCCTTTTGCGACCTTAAGCGCTTCTTCAACCGACTCTACAAGAGTGTCACCTTCGTTTCGCAGGTGGGTGGCGTAGAGTCCGCCGTGATGGCGCACGACTTCGCACAGTTGAATGAGCTCATCAGGCTGCGCGTAACCGCCCGGCGTATACTCCAGGCCGCTGGAAAGTCCCCACGCTCCTGCCTCCATCGCGTCGTGAAGAATGGACTCCATCTCGGCCATCTCCTGGGCATCAGGCGGCCGATTATCCTGGCCCATTACCCTTTTGCGTAACGTACCATGCCCTGCAAGTGGCACGTAGTTGGTGCCTGTACCCGATGACTCTACGCGCAAGAGGTGCTGGCCAAAATTGTCCCAGTTAATTCGTGCTCCATGGGGCGCCAACCAGCGCTTTTCAAATTCAAATTTGCTCGAGTTAACTGCGAGCCCTAAAGCCAGCCCACAGTTGCCCACCACCTGGGTAGTTACTCCCATAGCGAGCGCGCTCATCTGCTGCGGATGATAGAGCACTGAGATATCTGAATGGGTGTGAATATCTATGAAACCAGGCGCGATATGCAGGCCGCTAACAGATATCCGCCTGCTTGCCGAAACGTTTGCAAGGTCCCCAATTGCATGAATTCGGTCGTCGAGGATACCGATATCCACGCGCTGAGCAGGTGTGCCAGTGCCATCAAATACCATTGCACCCGTCAGTACGAGGCTTAGATGCTCAATGTCGTTCAAAAGCCAGCTCCTGTTTTACTTGCTAATTTGTTTAGGATTATACCGGTGAATTACGATTGAAGTACCGTCTGTGGTTCTGCAAGGCGTTAACAATTGTTTTCACTACGGCATTTAACTTTATGGTGTGCACGGCGTCTTACGGTTAAGCAACAGGTCACCGGCAAGAGATTGTGCAAAATATCTGGGGTTCTGGTTCGTAGAACAGTGTGGGAGTATGGTAACTTTTAGTTAGTTAGTTGGAAGTTTAAAACGAAAACATTGAATCAGGGCGGAATTGTGCCAGACGCTTTAGATCTTAATATTGCTGAGTACAACAGTACTTCGCTACATAGAACGCAGCAGGTTGCCTGGTGTTGCAGTACGGTTAATGCAACTGGCTTGGCTGCTGAGCAGCCTACAGTGCTGTTTCTACATGGAATGCGAAGTGATTTCACCGGATGGTGGAACAACACCAGGTTCCAAAAAATTGCGAGTCAATACCCTGGGCTTTACGTCTTTGTAAACAGTGAGGCGCAGGGCTGGTATACCAATGCTCCTGGCGGAGGCAGCCAGTGTGAGCAGGATATCGTGGAGGACGTGGTGCAATGGGTGACGGCTAACCTGCCAGCCGCGCCGTCGCGAGACAAATGGGCAATCGCAGGGCAATCAATGGGCGGGTATGGAGCACTTAAGTTAGCGCTTAAATTCCCGCACCTCTTTGGCAATGCTGTCTCATTTAGCGGTGCTCTAGACATAACCCGTACAGCAGATGCCCAAACCATTTTCGGCGATCGTGTGGAAAATCGAGCCTTTCGGCGGGCGAATGACCTGTTCTATCTTGCAGAGGAGGCGCTGTGCAGGTTTCCGCTTGAGCGCCCATACCTCTCGTTTAACTGCGGCACCGAGGATCCTTTCCTGGAAGCGTCTCGTGCCTTTCACCAACATCTACAGTTTATAGGGTATGGACACTCTTACTGGGAAGACAAGGGGCATCATACATGGCCATACTGGAACCGCGCCTTAAGGCGGGCAATTCCAGAACTGATGGCGCATATGGCGACTCCTTCAGGAGGATAAAGCAAGTGCAGCATTACGACCTGTTTGTTATTGGTGGCGGTTCTGCCGGTATGAAGGCGGCGCGCACATCCGCCAGAATGGGCCGCAAAGTTGGCGTGGCAGAAGCTCGCGAACCAGGTGGTGAGTGCTTTTGGGCCGGCTGTGTGCCCACTAAGGCTCTTGTTCGTGCCGCCGATGTGTGGAACACGGTACGAAATGCGGGACGTTTCGGCATTCAGGTGGACGTATGCCGTGCTGATTTTCGTGATGCAATGGCTTACAAAGACCGGGCTATGAGGCGTATTGGAGGGGATGGCCCAGCCGATGCTGGATTAAGCCGCCTGGGAGCGGACTACTTTAATGAACGAGCAATGTTGGAGTCCGCCAATGAGGTAAGGGTCGGGAAAAACCTGGTTGTGAACGCCGACAATATTTTGATTGCTACTGGTACCGATCCTGCTGTTCCACCGATACCCGGATTGATAGAGGCTGGATTTCTTACTAATCGCGAGGCACTCGTATTAGAGCGTCTTCCGTCACGTATCGCAGTGATTGGTGGTGGCGCTATCGGCCTTGAGTTTGGGCAGATCTTCCGCAGGTTTGGCGCAACCGTGACTGTTATTGAAGCGGCACCCCAAATACTACCACGTGACGATGCCGACATTGCCGCGCTAGTGACGGTATCCCTTCGAAACGAAGGGATCACGGTCCTTACAGCCTCCACCGTGGTACGCGCTGAGCTAACGGAGAGCGGCAAGCGGCTTATCGTAACGTGTGGCGGCGTGGAGTCGAACGTTGATTGCGACGAAATTCTGGTTGCTGTAGGCAGACGTTCGGCAACACGAGGATTGCAGCTTGCAGCGGCGGGCTTGCCCGATGACGGCCGCTCATTGCGAGTGGATGAGTTTATGCGCACGGACGTGCCACATATTCTTGCAGCGGGCGATGTTACAGGCGGCCAGCAGTTTACCCACGTCGCGTCGTACTCTGGTGCAATTGCCGCCAACAACATGTTTGGCGAAACGCTGAAGCCCGCGGACTATCGTGTAGTTCCTCGATGTACCTATACAGACCCAGAGGTCGCTAGCGTCGGCCTCACAACTGCGGACGCTATGCTCTTGGGAATTCCCATTAAAACGCGGTGCGCGAAGTATGGCGACGTCGACAGGCCCGTGCTTTACGGGCAGGAAGACGGTATGGTGAAACTGGTACTTGATGCGCGAGACAATCAGATACTTGGCGGGCACGTGGCTGGCGCGCATGCTTCCAGTCTTCTAGGTGAGATTGCTGTATGTATGCAGAACAGGCTGCCTGTGGACGCTATTGCTCGCACTATGCATGCCTACCCCAGTTTTCCTGAGGTAATTGAGGCTGCGGCACTTTCACACGATGAGTGTACGCGGAATGCGTAAGTGGGTAGTTCTTTCTACTTTTGTGCTTGCCGTCCTGCTTGCAGCAACGTGCCCAATGGTCGCTGCAGCATCGCCCCACGTAAACCATGTTGCATCAATACCACTGCGCCAGTCATTGGTTGCCAGGGCACTGCAGGCCGTGAACGATCAGGACGAAGACGCATTACGGCCGGTGGTACAGGCCAGCGCGCTTGCAACTTTTAAGTGGATTCACGCGGAAGCGACCACGCACTGGCAGGCTGGTATTCTAACACTCCCAGTGAAGTCGCAAGATGGCAGTATAGTGCAGCTAGCGGTCTTCCACGCCTGGCACGGATGCGAGAGCGATGGGGATCACATCCACCCTATCCTTCGCGAGGGTGCAGATTACCTGCTTGGCCCGGAAATCCCGGAATTCGACCCATCAGGCTACGCTGTGCGTTCACACCGCCTTACCGTCAATCTGGATGTTGCACATCAGATTGCAATGATTTCTGATACGGTTGCTGTACAGGCACTGGAGACGAATGCCCCTCCGAACATTCTCCTGCGCATCTCTCAGGATTTCCATGTACAATCGATAACTCGAAACAATAGACCGTTGACATTCGCGCAGGTGGGGGGAGTACTGGCTGTTGCCGCACCCTCGAAGCACCTGTTCCACCTCACATTGAAATATGCAGGGGTACTAAATCACCAAGGCAGTGACTACATCCTGCCAGATGAAGCGGTTCTTAACTCTTACTGGTATCCTCATACCGCCCGACTACCTGCCACCTCCACTGTGACGGTCAGCGCGCCAGTCGGTTGGACTGCGGTGGGCCAGGGAAATCTTGTAAGCAAAACCTCTTCCTCAAATGGAACAACGATCTTTGTGTACAAAAACACCGTGCCAGTCTGCTTTCAGTCTCTGGACTTAGGCGAGTACAGTGTTACAACGAGAGCCATACCTGGTATAGCAATTGCGGTTTGCCTGCTGAAGCCCGATGCCTCTCTCGCAGAGGCTTGCCTAGACCGGCTTCAGGCCGTTCTCCAGTTTTTTTCCAGAACGTTCAGCCCATACCCTTATACCGCATATACGATTGTGGAGACCGATGGACCTTTTGAGACACCGTTGGAGGGTTACTCAATGGCGACTTTTCGACGGAAGGATTTGCCCTCGGTCATTGCCCATGAAGTAGCCCATACGTGGTGGGGAGGGCTTGTTCCCTGTACATACCTTCATTCGATGTGGGACGAAGCGTTTGCAGATTACTCGGATAAGTTATTTCAAGAGAGCGTTGAGCCGCAATTACCTGCTGGTACGGAGCTAAAACCTGTGGATTGGGGTACAGCCTTTAGCAAGGTGCCGCTGTCTAAATGCCACGATACTCTGGATGAAAATCAGGCAGAGACAGGCTACAGAAAGGGCTCAATGGTTTTGAAAGCGCTTGCTTCCCAGATAGGCCAGCGTATGATGCTGCAGTGCATGCGAGAATTTCTGAACACTCATGTAAAAGGTACTGCCGCTGAATGGCCGGATTTCGAGAAGGCAGTTGCACTGACGACAGGGACGAAATACGCACTCTTTTTCAGGGAATGGCTTGATCTCACCGGACTTCCTTCGCTATCGGTCACCTCAATTAAGACCGCTCCCTTATCGAGTGGAGGAACGGACTTAACGTTCG
>JAJZFK010000418.1 GCA_021805405.1 bacterium | reverse complement strand
CACGATGACGTGCGACGATCAAATAGAACGCCGAAATAAACTCTAGCCCCAACCGGCTACGTCTAAAAGTGCTAGCCTACAGCGGCGGCGTATTGCTTAGCGGCAACATCCCAGTTCAGCACCGTCCACCACGCCTTGAGGTAGTCTGGCCGTCGGTTTTGGTATTTCAGGTAGTAGGCATGTTCCCACACGTCAATGCCAAGCACCGGAGCCTTGCCTTCCATTAGTGGGCTATCCTGGTTAGCTGTTGAAAGCACCACGAGCTTGCCGGCGTCTACCGCCAGCCATGTCCAGCCGCTTCCAAAGCGCTTTGCACCGGCTTCATTTACCTGTGTCTTTAGGGCCTCGAGGTCTCCAAATGTAGAGGCAATCGCTGCAGCGAGCGGACCTGTGGGTGTAGAACTACCCCCAGGTGTCATCAACTCCCAGAAGAGGGAGTGGTTGGCATGCCCGCCGCCGTTATTGCGAACAGCAGTTCTTACTGCCTCTGGCACTGCGCTAAGATCGGTGATCACCTGCTCGACGGTTTTCTCAAGAAAAGTTGGATGATCTTTGAGGGCGGCATTAAGATTGGTAACGTATGCCTGATGATGTTTATCGTGATGCAGGTGCATGGTTTCGGTATCGATGATGGGTTCGAGCGCTTCATAAGCGTATGGCAGCGGCGGTACTGTAAATTCCGGCATGGAAATTTCCTCCTGATTGGTCGATAGGTCGCGTGGTGCAACCGTCAATTAAGTGTACTTCCTTAACCCGGTATTTGTTACCGGTAGATTACTGAACTTCTTGCAAACACCAGCCCACGGCGCGTGAAAACATCGTTTGCCACTCTGGTAGTTCCATGGTTTCGGGGTTGTGACCTGGTGCCATGTAGAACATCCTACCCTTACCAACCTGCTTTACCCAGAGTACCGGAACGCGTCCCTCGTCCTCGTACGCTTCCGTTTCCGCTAGCAGTGTGAGGGTGCTATCGTCATACGGCTCGAAGAGGTACAGTTCATCGAAGCATGAAAATGATGGAACTCCCTTTGTAATCTCATGTTGCGTCATCGTGGGCTGTATGGTGTACGTAAGCTGGGGCGGATGATATCGGAAGGCAGCTCCCAACATCTGAATGTAGGTGTCATTATCCCGGAACGAAGCAGCTGCGCCGTGAATGGCTGCGAGCGCGCCACCCTGTTCCACCCACGTGCTAATCTCCGCAGGAATGGCCCCATGGCATTCGTCGTCCGTAGTCATGAGTACCAACAGGTCAAAGTCCTGAAGTGCTTTCAGCGTCAGGCTAGAGTAGTCGCCTGTCCACGCGTCGCCGCCGTCTGGATGAAATATACCCTTAAGGGTGGCCTCGAAGCCCGCACTTTTAAGCTGTTTTACGATCGGTGGGCCGGCGGATTCGATGCGGTGCCATGGCTTTGTACACCCGCCGACTACAAGTGCCTTCTTCATTGATGATCCTCTCGTTTGCAAAGGCCGCTATTCGGTCGTAATGCTCGCTAACAGCGTAATACATCTCGTTTGGGTATCAAGAACTGCGGGAAGTCCTAGTGGTAGCGCGAGCGGATTTGAGATGTGGCCAAACCTGCAGCCCGAAACCACCGGTACTCCGAGCGGTGCAAGGCGATCCATCCACAGCTGCCTAAGCTGCTGAGGCTCACAACTTTCAGTGCTGCCTGCAGACGGTGAAACGGTACCAGCAACAATGCCCGCTACTCCGTGGAATGCACCGCTGTTAAGAAGCTGAGTAAGAAATCGATCTATACGGTAGAGTGGTTCGCCAACGTCCTCCAGCAGGACAATACACCCAGAGAACTGTGGCTGAAAGCGCGTTCCACAGCTGTGAGCGAGCAGGCAGAGGTTGCCGCCTTCCAGTGTTCCTACTGTCTTTCCTGGTACAAGCACATCAATGGTTTCGGTTGTGGCAGGAAGCTGTATCGGCGAAGTTGGGTACTCCAGAAGGCTCCAGAACCAGTCGGAACTGCTCGTATCCATTGCGAGAAGGGTCGAAAGATTGGGGCCGTGGATGCGGCTAACGTTGCACCGGAGTGCAGTGTGCAGTCCTGTTATGTCGCTATACCCGCACAAAATTTTCTGGTAATGGCGAGTGGTGAGGTCTGGAAGCCAGGGATAGAGCCTCTGCGTTCCATACCCACCTCTAACGCAGAGTACCAGTTTAACTTCTGGGTTGTTTAGCAGAGCTTGGAGTCCAGAGAACCTAACCTCGTCATCGTTTGCGAGGTAAGGAAAAGGCGCAACGGAGCCAGAGACACCCTCCGCAACGATTGTGCGATAACCACGTGCCTGCAGCATCGCAATACCCGCCGCTAGTTCTTCATGCGGTACAGGACCGGCTGGCGCACATAGCCCGATTGTGTCGCCGGGTTGCAGCTTCGCCACGGGGGCAGAGGAGTTAGCCATTTATGTGCCAGTCTCCAATACGCAGCACCTCTTCCTCCAGCAACACGTTGAATTTCTCGAAGACTCGTGTTTTCACGATCTCAGCGGCTGCCAGTACATCGCTGGCTTTGGCAGTGCCAGTGTTCACAAGGAAGTTGGCATGGCGTGCAGCAACCATCGCACCGCCTACACGCAGTCCCTTGCAGCCAGCTGCCTCGGAAAGGTAGGCAGCTGGCACCACACCAGCCGTCCGGAGGGGCTGCGGTAGGCCCGCCAGACTGTTTGCAAGCGCAGCGTCATTCACGTTCTTGAAGAAGCTGCCCGCACTGGGAATCCACGGCTGTTTT
>JAJZFK010000412.1 GCA_021805405.1 bacterium | reverse complement strand
GGTGATACTGCAAAGCATATTATCGCCATAAATAACCGACGTGTTTGAACCGAATAGGCTGTGCCCCTGCACCATGTTGTGCTCCGCATAACATACCAGCAGCCAGAGTGTATACTAATCATAGTTGCGCTTACTACTCCGATGTAAGCTACGTAGTGACAATCTCACAGAGGAGACACAAGATTTTCATGCGCATTACAGGACCGTATCTCATCCTGGTGCTAGGGCTCAGTGTGTTGGCGGGGTGCCAGTCTGGTAAACCTGCCGATTCCAGTTCCCCTCCGGGCCAGCCACCCGCGCCTCCGGCTACAGCAACTGCTTCGGCGCAGCCAACAACGGGAGCACCCCAGCAGCCGTCGGGTTCCTCTTCCGCGGCTGTCAAGCTGGCATCGCATTCCACCACCACCAAGGCGGTTGCGGCCGCAAGGAAACCTACCATGATAAAACTGGCCGATGGCCTCCAATATGAAGACACCGTTTTAGGGACAGGTGCTGTCGCTAAGACTGGTGACACAGTATCTGTAAATTATACCGGGTCACTAACAGATGGCACTGTGTTTGACAGCAACGTGGATCCAAAATTTGGGCACGTACAGCCGTTTCAGTTTTCTGTAGGCGGCGGCATGGTCATTAAGGGATGGGACGAGGGTGTTGCCGGCATGAAGGTGGGCGGCACTCGCAAGCTCATCATTCCAGCTAACTTGGCTTATGGCGCTACCCCACCCACAGGCGCAATTCCACCCAACGCAACCCTCGATTTTACGGTGACACTTACAAGCATTCAATAAACTACATCAAATACAAGGTGGGTAAGGGTTCTGTGAAATACCATCGCAGAACCCTGTTTTTTTGGAAACACTTTTATATAGAGTTCTCGTATGACAAATTGCGACACGCAAGATACAAAAGTTCTACAAATTGTGGTAATGAACAGTACAATTGCGCGTCCTTAACAACATGACTATTACGTGACGCACTAAAAACAGCGTCAATTCTTGCAGCTTAATATTAGCTTAGGAGAAACTTCTATGACTATTTACACTCGAACTAAAAGTTGGGCGATATTTGCTTTGCCGGTGCTTGCCATTGGAATCGGCACACTGGAATTTATGAGTGTGCGCAGCAGTAGCGCACACCAGGCTGATGCGCCGGCGCCGGTTCATCCGTCTGTGCAGACGGTTAGCCTGCAGGACGATTTTGAGAATGTGGCGAACGCCATGCTGCCATCCGTGGTCTCAATTACCAGTCGCCAACCAGTTAGCAACACCATGCGTGTCTTCGGCAACCAGGGGAATGGCTTTCAGTTTCCAAATATTCCAGGGTTACCAGGCGGCGCACCGAATGTTCAGATCTTCCCACGGCCAGGGCAGTCTAATGGCCCTCAGTTCCAGCAATATGCGGTGGCTAGCGGAAGCGGCATGATCGTTAGGTCAGATGGATATATTCTAACAAACGATCACGTCGTAGCTGGTGCCGATAGGGTCACGGTTACACTACGCGATGGCCACAAGTACATCGGAAAAGTCTTCAGAGATCCGCTGAGTGATCTGGCGGTCATCAAGATTGATGCCACCAATTTGCCCACGGTACAGTTCGAAAACAGTGACGGCGTTAAAGTGGGGCAGTGGGCAATTGCGTTTGGTAGCCCGTTCGACCTTAAGGACACTATGACTGTAGGTATCATCTCATCTCTTAGCCGCCAGACCACGATTGGTCAGGGGGCAGAAATGCGATACTATCCCAGCCTGCTGCAGACGGATGCAAGCATCAACCCCGGTAATTCCGGAGGGCCGCTTGTAGACATTTACGGCCGTGTGGTTGGCGTTAATGTGGCTATAGAGTCGCCAAGTGGTGGCAACGTGGGAATTGGCTTCGCGATACCTGCCAACTCTGCAAAGTATATTATGGACCAGCTCATTGAAAACGGCAAGGTGACCCGTGGATATCTTGGAGTAGATCCCGCACCGCTCACTTTCAACGACAAACAGAGGTATGGTGTTGACCACGGCGCGCTTATCTCGGCTGTAGTGGATGGAACCCCCGCAGCCAAGGCCGGTTTCCAGGTGCAGGACGTGGTTACATCGTTTGATAACAAGCCAGTTAACGACGAAGTATCATTCCGTACATTGGTGATGCGTACTGCTCCCGGCACGACTGTTCCTGTGGAAGTACATAGAAATGGCAACAACATTACGCTAAATGTTACTGTAGGTCAACTGCCAAGTGACATGAACCAGGTAGTTCCATCAGCTACACCTCAGAAATCCAAGAGTCGTCTGGGTATTGGTATAGCAGACTTGAGTAATCAGGATGTACGACGCCAGTTGAATATAAGTCCCACCATTCAGCAGGGCGCCATTGTGGAAGAGGTGTATCCGGGTAGCCCGGCAGAAATGGCAGGTTTAATGGCTGGCGACGTGATCATTTCACTTGACGGCAAGCCTATTGCTTCTGCTCAGCAGCTTTCGGATGTGGCAGGTGCCCTGCCCGCAGATGCAAAAGTGCCGGTAGTTATCCGTAGGAGCATCAAGACAGCAACGGGTAACACGCAGGTGGAGACCGTTCTGCTCAGTGTGCATCTGGCAAACTAGGCGACTAGCTTTGAAGCCTGAACGTTGGGAGCGAACCGGCGCGTTTGCTCCCAACGTACGCGTAAGCGCCGAAAGGTGAGGTGGGTGCCATGGTACCCCGAGAGGTTGATGACAGGCAGATTGACATGCACGAAGTACCATCGTGGTGCTAT
>JAJZFK010000081.1 GCA_021805405.1 bacterium | reverse complement strand
GGTGATATGGCTAGGTCGTTGGATAACGAAACGCCACTGTTGTCGTCAATTGGAACATATCCCTGGCCGCCCATTGTGGCAGAAACGATCTGGAGGTTGCCGGGTGGCGAGGGCACCGCACAGACCTGGCAGCTTGCGAAAAATGCATGGTACGGGCTCGTATCTGGTAGCGAGTAGTCATTAGCCTGAGCAGTTAAGTCAGGCGTGGTGTACGTTGCGATACCATTCTGAACGGGCACCGTTTCAAAGTAGAAACCGGATTTTTGTGCGCCGTCGATATAGGTTCCGCCCGGGTAAAACACGCCCGGAATAGACGGAAGTTTGAGACCAAGGCCCAAGCCGTCGTCTACAATAATACCACTGGCGTCGACGAATGGAGGGGTGGAGCCGTTTCCCTCCTCGCTAGCACCTGCAGTGATATTTGTATACACGTCTAATGGCATGGTAGTGGGCGCGGGACCCACCCCAACCCACTGGTAGGTGTACGTCACGGTTCCCTTGCTGCGCAAAAGATCCCCATAGGAGGTATCGTACGGTGGAAACTCTACCGCGTCGCAGGGCCAACTAAGGTCGCCAGTCTTTTTCACGAAGCTACCTGTATTTGTAATCGAAAGGCACTTCCAATTGGAAGTCGAGCGCTGCGACGGGGACGCAGCATCACCGTTGTTACCTGCAAAAAACGGCCCGCTTTGGGCAAACGAGCAGGTGCTTGTAAATAGCAAGAGGAAGAGGACACAGACTGCAGCATCCAGACGACAACTTATTAGTGAGAACGACCGCCATCCGCGCGGATGGGGGAGGGGGGGGTGGTATACGAGTGTCTACTAATATTCACGCAAGTAACTCCTTGATTACCTTAATTTAACGAACCGGAATATTCTCTAGGGCGCACAAATAAAACAAACAGGCAGGTTAAAAAGTAAGTTCCCAAACCGCTAGATTTTCGCATAAAGTTCTGTTTCATCTGCTTTCGCATGCGCCGCTTATGTGACTATGTGGAAATAACTGGCTATTGTAGGCTCTTTGGTGAGTAATATGTATGCACGACTACTTACACTGGAGGGATAGTTCATGAGGCTAAGGGTGGCCGCGACCGCGTTCGCGCTGGTGTTGCCTGTGCTGGCTGGCGCACAAAAAGTGCGGTGGCAAAATGATGTGGTTATAGGCCAGCATGCGATGCAGATTGTAGACGGAATTCACGGCGTGCGTACAAAGCCACCGAAGCACGCGCCTGCCTCCAATCTCCCCGATGGACCCGCCATAGGAAACGGCAGCGTGGGTGTTACGCTTCAGGAGTGGGACACCAGCCACATACTGGCTTACGTTGGTCGCGAAGGATTCTGGAGCGTACTGCGTGGCCGTATTATGCCAATGGGGCGCCTGGAGCTCACGATACCCACCTTGAAGGATGCGGTTTATTACAGCAGCGAGAACATTGGCCCTGCGGATATCATCGCGAGGTATACGACAGCCAATGGTTCAAATCTGCATATTCGATCATGGGTGGCTAACCCCCAGAACCTGGTTGTGATGGAACTGAGGAATGACGGAAGGCAGTCGATGCCTATTTCTGGCAGCCTGCTTGACGCTTGGGGCAGTTTGGGCGCAGCTGGGACGCATGGGTTTAACCAACAAGCGAGCTGGTTGAGGGTATCGCCAGAGACCGTGGACGCACACATAGGCGAGCGCTCTGGGCGTGATCCGGCTGGCAACTTCCATGGCACCATACGGAGTGTGAGGATCTGGCCGAAAGCTGGTGCACCACAAGGCAGCTCTCTGCGAGGGCTGAAGCCACGGTATATTTTTGCGCCAGTTTCACACAAGAGTACCGGAAGTACTCGGGAAGAGTGTGGGTTTCTCGCCATGCCCCAGCGTGCCTTTACCATTGAGGCAGTAATGAGACCGACGGTGCTAACAGGGCAGCAGGCAATCTTTAGTGCAATGACAAGTGACAAGTGGCAGCATTGGCCCGTACCCGGCCCTGCGCAGACCTCCTATGGCTTTTCGCTTTCGCTTGTAGACGGCAAGCTTTCTGCCATGCTTAACCGTGTACGGGTGACAGCACCCTCCACGCTTTCCGTCACCAGGTGGAGCGATGTCGTGGCAACTTATGACGGGGCTAGACTTTCGCTCTACGTGAACGGGCACCAGGTGGCAACCACTACCTCCTTCCCGCCTGCGTCGATGGTGGAAGGGCCAGGTTGGGATTGGAATGCAATTCATCCCGGTGACAGCCAACTGCCATTTTCTGGCTGTGCACCTTCGGGAATACTAGCCGTTAGTGTGGAAGGGCACCATGCCCAAATGAATTCTGGTGGATTCAGCCTTGTGCTCGCACCAGGGCAGCATGCCGACCTAGTTATAGCCGCTAGCGACGACCGCGACGGAACTCATTGGCGGTCGCACTCTCTCAACTTGCTCGCCACAATGACACCCCAGGCGGTGTCGCACCTGTGGCACGAGCACCTCACCTGGTGGCGCGGTTTCTGGTCGAAGTCCTACATCGCCATTCCTAACAAGGCCGTACAGGCTAACTGGTACGGTTCGCTCTATCTGCTGGCGTGCAGCAGCCGCCCAGGCAGCACAGCACCAGGCTTATGGGGCAATTTTGTGACCAGTCCCAACCCGGGCTGGAATGGCGACTATACCCTAGACTACAACTACGAGGCACCATTCTGGGCGGCTTACCCCACGAACCATGTTTCGCTGGCTGATAACTATGATGCGCCGCTGCTCTACTGGAT
>JAJZFK010000426.1 GCA_021805405.1 bacterium | reverse complement strand
GTGCGATATGCATGTCGACAGACGGTGGCACAACCTGGAACACAGTTGGTCCGACAAGCGGACTCACTGTTCCCGAAGGTTTGAATGTGCTGTCCTATAATCCGTATGACGTAATTGTTGTGGGATCTGGTGCTGTTCTTCACTGCACTGATACAAGCGCATCAACACCTGTGTGGACATCGATCACCGGGAATGGTGCCAATGCCCTTCCTTCCTTTGATTATCACGTAATCGCTCGCAATCCGTACGATCCTACCAATGTCTATTTTATAGGATGCGATTATGGGGGGTTTTATACCGTTGATGGTGGCGTCAACTGGTACAACATGAGCGCTGATTTTGGCCTTCCTAACGTACAGATCAACGATATTCAGGCGGAGTTGGGAACGGGTAATCTGACCGGCATGGGAATTCTTACGATTGGTACATTTGGCCGCGGTGTCTATCAAGCTCGCATGCAAAACCTGCTCACGACCTTCTCAATCTCGCCGGATGTTGCTGCCGTCGGGGCTGGGATCACCCTCATAACAGTGACTGGTAACCATTTTACGCCTAATGATTCCGTGTACTTTGCCAACCACAAATTGCTAACGGGCTGGATATCGTCTACGGAATTGCAAGCGCTGATTCCCGCCGAATTCCTTACGAAGCGCGGATCTGCAGAAGTTTATGTTAATAACCCGGATATAAACAACCACAGCAATTCACAACTGTTCCTCATTGGTACGGCACGCATCTCTACCAAGGTTTTGGGGAACACGCGAATTGCGAACGGCAAGGTAACAGTTTTCTTTACTGCTACTAACACCGGCACGGTCCCACTTACGGGCATAACGGTGTTGTCCGGCAAACTTGCAGGAAAGTCGTTGATCTCGTTCAAACTCGGCTCTTCGTTAAATGTTGGTGCAACCACGAGAGGGGTCGTTTCGTTTCCTGCTACTGTAGCGAAGGGGCATGACATCCTCACTATGCAATTACAATACGATCAGGGGCGGGAAGGGATTGGAGCGCTTGTTGACGTTCACTAATCCGGACTATAGGCTTCCCGGATCTTAGTGTCGTTCGTCTCTTCATAATCCGCCAAGAGAGGTGGTTATAAGCGAATTTCAGTCGCAGAAAACCACCTCTCTTGTGCTTCCGCATATTGCTTAGCGGTTGCAACCGCCCTATGTAATTACCCGCTCCCATCGCTTCGCACCTGCTTGTTGGTTAAACTCCAAACCATCTACACCGCAGTAGTTACTACAAGCGGCGTCTGTTCTGCTTCGCACCAACGCGTGAACGCGGCATCATTGTGCTCGTTGCGTGGCAGTACCCTAAGGAATAGGCGTGTTTCACCCTGAGGCAGAGCGATGGATACGCATTCAGCAGCAACAGTAGGGATTGCTCTACTTTTCACTGCTGCCCAACAAACGGCCTCACTAGTTGAGAGCACGAAGGTTGCCATTTCATTTGCAAGGTTACCTGGCAGCGAGCGGTTTTGTGTTGAATCCGCCACCACACCTGGCAGCGCCAGTGCGAGCTCACAGGTGTGAGCAGCTATGTCAATAGTTAACTCGATGGTGGAGAGCCCACCAAATACCCGCACTTGCGACGTGAGAACCCCGCTATCATTACCGGGGAGTTGCGCTACTCCGCGTACGGAAGCCCACACCGGGCCATTATCTGCTAGCAGCAGCGGCCCGTTAGAAATCGGCGTGTCTTCATCACCTGTTAAAAGCAGGCCGCCAAGCCCTACACCAAGCGCATCATAGTTGCAACTAATCTCATAGTCACGCAGAGCAATGCTTGTAATACCGTGTCGCACATCGGGCGCGCTTACCGCATAATCCGAGGACTGCAGGTGCCCGGCGCTACCAAATACCCGCTTTGCTGCGTTATACCTGCCGCCGTAGAGTGTAAGCTCTTTGGTACCGTTTGCTTCAATAATGCCGGACGCCGCGTAGAGCGTGGTGATTCCTTCAATAGTAGCAAACTGACATGCCAGTGGTCGGTGACCATCTGCCAGGTGAAATTCCTCGCCAGGAACGATACACCCTATGAGCCCACCGCGCGCAAAGGCGAGAGTGTTGTGAACAAATAATTTCTGCATAACAACCTTCCAGGTTTAGAGAACGTGAAGCATTTTGTGCGTTTGAGGAATGATGCGTACGTCCTTTAGCACGCGAGCAGCTCTAGCTTGAAAGTTCATCAATGTAAGTGGATGTACAGTTCGCACCTCGTGACCGAACGGCGTCACTGGCTGAAGGATTAGAGGTATATCCCGTTGGTATACGGAGATTAACGTCGCAGCATCATCTATCTCCTGCGGCTGGGTGGCAGCTGTTACCACTAGTTTAACGTATGTAACGGCGGGGTACTGGCATGCGGCATCAAGAAACGCGGTATGAGCATGTAGCGTACGTTCGCGCGGCAGACCTGTTGCCGACGGAGCTTTGAAATCCATAGAAATATAGCTAAGGTACCGGCCAACTCGCCTTAGGTGGTCTGGAAGCATACCGTTGGTCTCAAGAAACACAGGCAGGTTCAAATTCTGAATTTCGGGCAACCACATTTCCAGGAAGCGAGCGTGCAGCAGTGGCTCACCGCCCGTTACAGCGAGGGAGTGGTGCGGCTCATGCATGAAGGATGCGATTGTACTTGTAAGGAGTGAAGAGGCTACCGGGTTGGTGAGGGCATAAAACTGAGAAGTGCCCGCAGGAAATTCCACGCGGCATGCTGTAGGCGACGGTGTCTCCTTCAGC
>JAJZFK010000170.1 GCA_021805405.1 bacterium | reverse complement strand
CACATGGACTTACTGCCTGCTCACCCGGCTGCAACGTAAAGGTGACACAGATAACGGCGGCGGTGGAACCTGTGCCAGCGGCGGCAGTGGTAACGCTGCCAGTTTCCGCGAAATCCTGCCACCAGGGCGGTTGCTTTCCGTTTGGCTGCCAAGTCGTTGTAGTAACGCGGGCATCCGGGTGACGCGGCTCAACGGCTAGTGATGTCTCGTCGCCAGAAGATTTACTGTGAAGCGTCAGTCCAAAGGTTCCAGGCTTGTAGGCAAGCGGACCAGCTGATGCAGAATGAAACCTTGAGGGCGCGGCTTGCCACGAGAGGATAGCGGATATCGTAACCGGTTTACTAAGTGGGTTAGAAAATCGATAGACCAGTGAAAAGCCAGGTAGTGCCGAGTCAGGCATCTGGTGCGGAATAATAGGTGAAAATGCCAGAACGGAGACATCAGCTCCCAGGCGGGTGTCCTTCACCGTAAGAACGGCCTGTGGAAATTCGCGCGTGAAGAGGAGACTTGCCACGCCCGGCAGGATGGGTGACGCACCTGTTACCAGACTTCGAGTTTCCACGTGTCCATCCACTACCGTTCTTACGGCCATAAAGCTGCCAGGAAGCACCTCAGGCTGAGCGCCGCCGGTGGAGAATCTGCCGTCGGCACCAAACATCACGACATTCCCGGCACCAACACCCCCTAATGGCAGTGTTGGCTCAGCAAGCCCGTTCCGCGTAAATAAAGGGCCAAATAGAACAGCTACCAATACGCCAAAGAAAACCGCGAATTGCGAAGATTTCATGCCTTCTAGTTATTCAGCGACAGGCATATTCCCTGCTTACCCCGTAAAAATACGTGTTGATGGTTCCTCCTATTGCCGACAATTTATTTGGAACATCCATTTAGAAAGGAGGAAACAACACTTGACAGTAGCAATACCTGCAGTTGCACCCGCTATGCCAGATAATTCGGCTCCGCCGGACAACAACGCACCTAACGCTCTGGACTCACCAGGTAGCTTTAGCAGTATGCTTCAAAACGGCATGGCGTCTAACCAGGCACCAGCGAGTCAGTCTGCAACTAACGGAGCACCGTCTGGTACTCAGTCAAACCAAGCACCACCTACAGACACTACTGGCCCACCCGCACCAAACAGCGGTACTGGCCCCAATCATTCGGAATACGGTGTTGCCATCCACCAGTATAGTAACGGTAGTAATTCGCCGTCTACGCCCTCACCACCTGCACTGGCTGCCAAACAGCCCGCGGCCTTAACTCCGGTTGCGCCTTCCACTGCTGCGATGTCAATATTAGCGGCGGCGATTGTACCTTTGCAACCAGTTGCTATTCCCAAAACGCCTGTAGTTTCGGCAACCGGAGGCACCATTGGGGACGGGAAGGCATCACTCGCTACGGTTGGAATCACGACGGATGTAACTAGTTCCAGGTCTGCTGCTGTGGACATTGCACTTGCTGAAGGCAACGGCGGTGCAGGAGCAGCGCAAGGTACGTCGATTGCTTCAGGATTGGTTTTACCGGCCCCAAGCAACGTACCTGCAAAACCAGGCATTCCAGGACCGGTATTGAACTCGGCTGCACCGGCGGCAGGTTATGTATCAGACGCAGTTGCTACGGCAGTTAGTGATGTTACTACCGCACAACCCGCAGCGCAAACTTCTGCTGCACCTTCCAAAAATGCACAAGATAGTTCACCTGTGGTAGTGGGGGCTGAACTTGGACAAATTCCGGGTACCCAAGTGCCATTCGCTAATCCTGCCACTGCACAGACGCTCCTGAACGATATGAGCCGAACGCTCGCGCTGCACAACGCTCCCAAGCCTGTGGCAAATGGCTCTTTTAGTGTGCCTGCTGCTGAAGTAGGCAACGGTGCAACCAGTACGATCGCGAGTATTACGTTCAGCAAACCTGTTGCAATTTCGCTGCCTGTAGGTATTGCACCACAATCGATAGCATCTGGTGCGGCACAGGTAACGGTTGTAGCTTCTGGCAGCGCCACGACACCACTGAACAGCGCCTCGACCGTAGAATCCTCTCCATCTGCGGGGAGCGTTGCTGGTGGCTTTGGGAATACAGCAGTGGTGAAGGGACCTGGCCAAACCGGAAGCTCCGACACTAATACAGGGGCGGGACAGGGACAGAGCCAGGGCCGCGACAGTGGTGCCGGAACTCAACAGTCTCCCAATTTTGCCACAGTTGGTAGCAGCCCCGCAGTATCAGCGCCAGGCGCAGGGGTTGCGTCCACTGCTAGCACAGCTGCCTCACTGCAGGACTCTACGGCAGCGCGCATAGCAGTAGCCAACCAGGTAGCGCAGCAAATCGAAAACCAGCGTCTTCAGGGAGGTACCGGGAGGTTTGTTGTGAATCTGCATCCGGCAGAATTGGGCAACGTGCAGGTTACGGTTAGCCAGAGCAGGGGCGTCATTACTGCGCGCCTCGTAGCTGAGACATCACAGGCACAGCATGCGCTGGAAAACGGCAGACAGCACCTATCTCAGGCATTTGAAACTCGCGGCATTAAAGTGCAGTCACTGCAAATCTCGCTCACCTCTGGTGGAGCCGGGCAGCATGGCGCGGCATTTCAAACTCCGCATCAGTCTACACTAGGTAATCAGCAGCAAACAACCAGGAATTCATCCACTTCTGGTGTGCCCACACCTGCAGAGCAGAGTGGATTATTACCGATAAGTTCTATAGGTACCGTTGTAGGATCAAATTCAATGCTCGACTACCGAGCATGAAATCAGGAGGTTAGACATTGAGCACCAATAGTATTGCCGGCTCTAGTTCCGTTGGCGCAGCAACCGGTGCAGCCACCCAGCAGGTTCTAAACAACCAGAGCCTTAATGAACAGGCATTTTTACAGCTGCTTAGCACACAGTTGGCAAACCAGGACCCAACCCAACCGCAAGATCAGAGCCAGATGCTCGCGCAGTTGGCACAGTTTTCAACAGTAGACGGCGTAAATAACATGGCTACTGGCCAGACACGCCTGCAGGCACAGAACCTTCTTGGCCACCAGGTAAACGCCCTCGTTGTAAACGGAAACACCTCAACACCGGTAACCGGCAAAGTTATGAGTGTTTCATGGAACGGCAGCACCACCAACGTAAGCCTGGATAACGGAAGCACCGTTACGATCAATCAGATAACCCAGGTTCAGCCCTGATAAAGCACGATAGGATTTACAGGGATGATTGACCCAACACTCACTGGAATAGCCCCGGTAACGCCGGCAAATCCCTCTGCAGATGCGCAGACTGCTACGCGTGCCGCCAATACGGCAGCCTCTGCGTCTCAGCCTACATTTGCGGAGATGCTGCGTGCCCAACAGGGAATTACAGCGCCATCTGCCGCAACGTACGACCCGGCAGCAAGTGGGTTACGCTTTTCGGCGCACGCTCAAACTCGGCTTCAGTCGCGGCACATTACACTGGATTCAACGCATATGCAGAGGTTGCAGGGAGCCGTTCAGCGCGCAGCGGTAAAAGGCTCCAGAGATGCGCTCGTCCTCATGGATAACATGGCAATGGTTGTAAGTGTCAAGAACCGCACCGTCGTAACTGTGGTTGACAGTGAGAATATGAAAGACAATGTATTCACCAATATCGACAGCGCGGTGATTGCATAGACTTCGGAAATTATACAGGCTGGACCGCTTGCGGAGGCCTGATCACCGGCTGAACCATTGATCGATTGATATGGCTCGGCATAAAACATGGAGGTTTGTTCACAATGCTTCAGGCAATGTTTTCAGGTGTAAGTGGACTTCAGGTACACCAGACCCGGCTAGACGTTATCGGCAACAATATTGCTAACGTAAACACCATCGGGTTCAAATCCGGTACTGTCACGTTTGAGGATCAGCTGTCTCAAACCCTTAAGGACGCATCAGCGCCCGGTACCAATGTTGGTGGTGTCAACCCATCCCAGGTTGGCCTGGGCGTCATGATTGGCGCTGTAGAAACCCAGCAGACACAGGGCAACCTGCAGACAACTGGTAACAATACTGATCTCGCCATACAGGGAAACGGCTTCTTTATGGTGAGCAATGGCACTGCCACTAGTTATACCCGTGACGGTTCGTTTCAACTAGATGGTAGCGGGGTGCTCGTAAATCCTGCAAACGGTGCGCAGCTGCTAGGGTACGGTGCAGACGTCAATGGAAATATCAACACCACTCAGCAAATTACTCCTACCAGCGTTCTAAAGGTACCCCTGGGTACGCTTACGTCAGTTAAGCAGACAACGGCAGCGGTACTTGGCGGCAATCTTGATGCAAGTTCGTCGCTTCAAACAACGTACACGTCACTTAACGGCAACATTGCCAGCAGTCCCAGTACCATTTCAACAACCGCTTATGATTCACATGGTAACGCCCACCAGGTTCAGTTTACCTTTACCCAGGGCGCTCCAACTGCGACGGATAATATATGGAATGTGGGCGTAACGGTAGACGGCGCCGCTGTCGCCGGAACGCATACCATGGCGTTCAGCCTTGCAAGCGGGCAATACGATGCAGCCAACTCCACGGGGCTACCAACATCCGTCTCTGTAACCGGGACCAATGGTGCACCTAGTTTCAACATGAACGTCAACTACCTTAATACGCTATCGGATGTAACCACCAATCCTGCGTCCGCAGGGGCAACCACCGACGGTCAGACAGGTACACCACCCACTTGGGCGACTTCCATGAACGTCTACGACAGTCTTGGGGTAAAGCATAACCTAACGGTCACTTACAACCGCGCTGTTATAGGCTCATCAACCGGGACGGGAACACCACCTCTGGCAGCACCGCCTTCCTCTGCGACAGGGCAGTGGAACTGGACTGTTACCGAGAATGGCGTAACGCTGGCATCCAGCACTCCTGGCGTTGTAAACCCGCCTGCTACGGCCGGCGAGACCGCAAACAACAGCCCGCTCTATTTTGGGCCAACCGGTAATCTGTTAGACCCAAACAAACAGACAGCCATGGTGACGCCGGTAACTGGCTCCACAACACCATTCCCTATCTCGCTCGATTTCAGTGGCATCAGCCAGCTTTCGGGTACCTCAAACGTTGCGGCTACGCAACAGGACGGGTTCCCTGTTGGAACGCTGCAATCGTTCAACATTGACCAGACAGGGCTAATTACCGGCGTCTTTTCGAATGGCCAGTCTCGATCACTAGGGCAGGTAGCAACGGCGACATTCGCCAACGCAGGTGGCCTCCAAAAGACCGGACAGAACAACTACCAGGCCTCCGCAAACTCAGGAGTAGCGCAGGTAGGCGTACCAGGTTCCAGTGGTAGCGGCACGATCAACACCGGGTTCCTCGAGATGTCTAACGTGGACCTTTCCACAGAGTTCACCAACCTCATTGTAACTCAAAGAGGTTTTCAGGCAAACACCAAGATAATTACGACCGTTGACTCCATGCTGAATGACGTCATCAACATGCTGCCGTAATAGATCTCAACCTGCCCGCATCTGGCTGATGCCTCATGCGGGCAGAGGACCAACCTAAAATGATTCAAGTGACAAGGTTTAACCACACAGAATTTACTGTAAACGCAGATCTTATAGAGTTTGTAGAGCATACGCCAGACACCGTCATCACGATGGTAACAGGCAGGAAAGTTCTCGTTCTTGAGTCGGTGGACGAGATAAAGAATCGCGTGATCAATTACCGGAGAGAGGCTGGTCCGTTCTGGATGCGCCTGGATGGAGTCGAGCCGCAGAGCAACGCGGCGTGAGTTGACGGAAGGACAACCGAAGTTATGGATCTGGCTACAATAATCGGCTTACTGCTCGCATGGGGGGCACTCATTGGGTCACTTCTTATGGAGGGCGGTCAGCTAAGAGCACTTGTAAATATTCCCGCTGCTCTCCTGGTATTTGGCGGCACTTTTGGTGCGGCATGTATAAGCTTCAGGCTAAACCAGATAATGGAACTGCCTAGCATTCTAGAGCAGGCGTTCGCGGAGAGTACGCTGGACTCTGGTGCAGTCATCCGCATGCTTGTACGCTTTGCAGAGCGCGCACGCCGAGAGGGCCTCCTCGTACTTGAGGAGGAGTGCCGACGCATTAAGGATCCGTTCCTGCAGAAAGGTGTACGTCTTGCAATAGATGGCACTGATCCAGAAATGGTTCGTGAGATATTGTCCACTGAGATACATTTCCTGCAATCGCGGCACAAGGTTGGTGAGTCAATTTTTACCACCCTTGGTGGATTTGCACCCACCCTTGGCATCATTGGTACAGTTATGGGCCTTATCCACATGCTCGCCAACCTAAGCGATCCAGGTAAGATGGGTCCGCTCATTGCTGGCGCATTTATCGCTACTCTTTACGGAGTATCCAGCGCAAACCTTATCTTCTTGCCCATAGCTAACAAACTTAAGGCGCGCAGCAGCGACGAACTTCTCATTCGCGAGGTGATGGTGGAGGGCATTCTATCTATACAGGCAGGTGATAACCCCCGCTTGGTAGACGACAAGCTAAAGGCCTATCTTGCACCCAGGCTAAGATCTGGAACCGTAGGGGCTGGTGCTGCATCGCTTTCTCGATGAGGACCTACACCTATAACTATGTACTAGGTAACCGATTTTGCAACAAGCGTTCGTTACAGCATTTATCAGGAGATTTCTGGCATGATACGTAGGATGCAGCCTGCGCAGGAGGGCCACGGCAATTTGGATCGATGGCTCCTTACCTATGCGGATATGATTACATTGCTGACGGCCTTTTTTCTCATGCTCTATTCAATGTCAGTAATGAGCAAGGGTAAGTTCCAGCAGGTAGCTGCTGCGGTGCGAACCGAGTTCGGTGGCAAAAACGGCAAATCTGGTGACGGTACAGGATCCGGCTATAACGGCGTGCTTCCCGATCCTGCTTATGTAGAATATCAGGCTGCCATGGCCAATCTTGCCAAATATGTGGAACAACATCACTTGGGAGGTAAGGTGAAAATCTCAAGCGATGAGCGCGGAGAGGTGATCACTCTGCTATCCGATGGAGTGTTGTTTCAGAGCGGCCAGGCGCGCTTGCAACCGGCAGCAGCGCCGTTGCTTAGCCGTGTAGCCCGTGTACTGAAACCGTTGCCAAACAATGTGCTAATTGAAGGGCATACGGATAACAAGCCCATTCACAATGCGCTATTTCCCAGTAACTGGGAGCTTTCGGCATCGAGGGCAGCCGCAGTGCTGCGTCAAATGGTTTATACCGCAGGGCTGGTACCAGCGCGGTTCTCTGCAGCGGGCTATGCAGATACGCGGCCCGTAGGGCCAAACGACACGCCGCACGAACGAGCGCAAAATCGCAGGGTCGACATAGTCATCTTGAAGACGCGACTTCAAAAGCAGGCTGACCTGCTTCGGGAAGCTGAACTTCAGCGAGTGGAAACCAGCGGAACAAACTGAGTGCTTTCGGTGTAAGGCGCGGTTACCAGCAGTGGAATGCTGCCAATCTATAGACGTTAGAGTTGTTAAGGGAGTAACAGGTCAATGAGCAAGAGTAAAGCGCCAGAACCTGCAGAAGGCGAAGCAGCAGGTGGTAAGAAAAAGTCAAAGCTGGTGATTGTTATAATTGCCGCAGTGGTACTGCTCGTCGCACTTATTGGTGCTAAAAGCATGATGGGGCACAAAAAACCATCTGGGCCACCCAAGCCTGTAGAGGGCAAGGAGTTAGCGCTCGACAGCTTCCTCGTTAACCTCGCTGGTAACAATGACCACTATCTTAAGGCTACCATCTCTTTAGGGTTGCAAAAGGGTGTGGACGAGAAGAAAATTACAGATCATACTGCCGCAATTCGCGACTGTGTGCTCTCGATACTAACCAGTAAGCATCGCAAAGATCTAACTGGTACCGCAGACGAAGAGGCATTGAAGGTGGAGCTTAAGGACGGAATAAACAAGGTGCTAGCAAAGCCAGACGTGGTAAATATTTACTTCACTGAATTTGCCACGCAATAGCTAATATAGACAATTCGTGCAAAATTAGCGTATACTGCAACATAACAATCCGTTTGTTCGTTAATAAACTGATTGTGTTTGTAGTACCAGCAAAGGCAATTATTATATACGCGGGGTATATGCTGGTTACCCGCAGACGGAACGATCGATGTCTCGCTCATTAATAGTGGCAGTACGCAAAACCTGGCGTGTAAACCCTGGTATGGTGTACGCTCTTGTTAAGATACACGACGGAACTCTCAAACTAGTGCAGTCGTGCCCCGCGGGTACGCAGTATTGGAATGTAGAGGACGCCGAGGCGTTGCTAACAGGCGAGCGAACCATGCAAATCTATACAGAGGTACGGTGCGAGGCGCTGCAGTGGTGCATGGAGGACGGCCGAGCGCGGCTCGCCGCCCGCAGTAAAGCACAAGCAGCCGGAATGGTAGCGTAACAAGAGCCCCAACCTAAGAAGCTCTGCCCTACGAGATGTACGGCAGAGCTTCTTCGCTTTTTAGGGATGTAATAGTACCGAATACTACATGTGAATATCGTGAATCTCAAACTCCACAACACCATGTGGCAGGCGGACCTGTACTTTATCACCTTTGGATTTGCCTATAACTGCTTTGCCTACGGGTGAAAGGCTAGAGATCTTGTCGTCGCCGTTTGCCGAGGCTGCGTCGGTGATAGTAACTGTAAACTCGTCTTCAGCATCCTCGGTGTTGCGGAGGGTTATGCAGGATCCTATAGTTACGGTGGTGCTGCCCGCACCAGCATCATCCTCAACTACATGTGCCTTAATCAGCAACGCCTCTAGTTCGGCAATTCTTCCGTTAAGAATAGCTTGTGCCTGACGCGCCGCCTGATATTCAAAGTTCTCAGAGAGATCGCCGTATTCACGTGCGGTCTGCACTGAATGACGGATGGCAGGGAGTTCCACGAGTTTGAGCCGGCGAAGCTCGTCTTCCTTTTGCCGTTTACTGCTCTTGGTTAAAATTATCTCGTCGTGCTGCATTTCTGCCACTAATCTCCTGCCTTGAAGTTTATGAAGCTGCCGAGAAAAAACAATATGCGAACCACTGCATAGGCAAGTGGCCGCACTTGTTTTAATACTACCATATAGGTAGGTTCCTGTCAAATTCGCTGCACCCTGCCTACTTCCGCCCGGCCTTACGTTTCTTAGGTAACACGGATAAACGAGTGACTGAACCCACTTGAATGGGCGAACAGACGTAGAGCGAGCCCCTGGCAGCCGTCGGGTGGAACATTGCTAGTATACGGGACTAGGTCCCAACGACTTCTAGCGCGATTGCGCACCTGCTAATGGCCGTGAGCCAAATGCAAACAGCCGGGAATCCGCATACCGATGGAAAATCATACGCAACTCGTGCAGCAATCGTTACGTTCTCACTGAACTAGGTTACCCCTTCCATAAGTATGACGGTGTTATGGAGCTGCCGGTTTTATAGAAATCACGATAGATTTAGAAACAGGTGTATTACTCTTTTCTGCCACGTTCTCCAATGCAGCCAACACGTTGGTTTCTGGATAGTAGGCCGCTGCGCAGCCGACAGGAATTGAATATTCTACTACCTTAAACTGGTGGGCAGTACGCTTCTGCCCGCGAAAATGGCTGGTGATATCCACCCAGTCATCCGGCTTAAGGTTGAGTCGATTTATATCATCACCGTTCATGAACAGTACACGTCTACCACCCGTAATTCCGCGGTACCTATCGTTTAGACCGTAGATTGTCGTGTTAAACTGGTCGTGGCTGCGAATAGTCATTAGAAGGAGTTGATCGTGCTCTAGTTTGGGTTCCTCAATCTTCATTGGCGTGAAGTGCGCCTTCCCATCGGTCGTACGGAAGACAAGGTTTGCAGCGGAATTTGGCAGGTGAAATGGGCCAGATTTTACCCGAGAGTTAAAATCGGTGAAGCCAGGTACAACATGGGCAATATGATCACGAATGAGGTCATAGTTACCAGCGAGTGCTTCCCAGTCAATCGAAGTTCGATTTCCAAGCACTGCTGTCGCTATTCCTGCCACTATCGCTGGTTCACTTAACAGGTGGGGTGACGCGGGTGGCAATGTGCCCCTGGAGGCATGCACCATACTCATAGAATCCTCTACCGTAACGAACTGCTCCCCACTTGCCTGTAAATCCCGTTCCGTGCGGCCCAGGCAAGGCAAGATGAGTGCTTGCGCCCCCGTAATAACATGAGCGCGGTTCAATTTGGTAGAAATGTGCACAGTGAGTGTGCACTGGCGTAGCGCTTGTGCCGTGAACTCTGTATCCGGGGTGGCCGAGAGGAAATTGCCACCCATGCCGATGAATACAGAATTGGGTCGCTCGTGCATCTGGCGTATGGAATCCACGGTATCCATGCCGTGCTCTCTTGGTGGCTGAAAGTTAAATTCGGTAGCTAGACCATCCAGAAATTTGTCATCCATTTTCTCCCAAATTCCCATGGTTCTATCGCCCTGCACATTGCTGTGGCCCCTAACAGGGCACAATCCCGCGCCTTGTTTGCCCAGGTGCCCCCTCATAAGCGCAATGTTTACAACCTGTTGAATGGTGCTTACTGCCTGCTTATGTTGGGTGAGTCCCATCGCCCAGCAATAAATAACGCGATCGCACGACGCAATTAATTCAGCAGCCTGCTCGATTTCTGCCTTTTTTATGCCGGATATTCGTTCGATATCACTCCAGTCAACGGTTGTGATCGCGGCCTGTGTATCCATCCACCCCGATGTATGCTGGTCGATAAACGCATGATTGATGACTGAACCAGGGTTTTTCTGTTCCATTGCAACGAGAACTTTCAAAATACCAATGGCTAACGCAGCATCCCCGTTAATCTTTACCTGCAGGAAGAGGGAAGCGAGAGGAGTACCGCCTGATAACATGGAGAGCGGCTGCTGTGGGTGCTCAAACCTGAGCAGCCCCGGTTCGGGTAACGGGTTAACACCCACAATTTTGCAACCGTTTTTTCGGGCAAGCGCAAGAGCAGTCATCATCCGCGGATGGTTCGTACCTGGGTTTTGCCCAAAAATAAAAATCGCCTGTGCGTGGTAAAAGTCGTCTAGAAGTACCGTTCCCTTTCCAACACCTATTGTTTCCGACAGCGCCGCTCCGCTGGATTCGTGGCACATATTTGAGCAATCTGGAAGGTTATTTGTGCCAAACTGCCGCACAAAAAGTTGGTAAAGAAACGCTGCCTCATTACTGGTTCGGCCGGAGGTGTAGAACATGGCATCATTCGGCGACTGAAGGTTGTTAAGCTCCTTGGCGATGATACTAAAGGCGTCATTCC
>JAJZFK010000292.1 GCA_021805405.1 bacterium | reverse complement strand
ACTAACCATGCAGACTGCACGGCAGTGAGCCCTCCGCTACCGGCCCGGCTGGCGGCTAGCTGTTTAAGCTCACCCAGCGCCTTGCCATACTCGTGCTTGTGGCAGTACTTAGTGGCAGATTGAAAGTAGGGAGTATCCTGCAGTGCCTGAATCTGTTGAAGCGACGAGGGCGATGCCGCTGCGGTGGCAGGTGAGTTAACCGCAACTAGCGAAACGCTGGGAGACACTGAGTGGGCGCACCCCGTTATCATAATCGCTGCCAAACAGTTAACAGCAATAAAATATAGAGGGGTGATACTCTTGGTAAATTGTTGACAGTTCGGCATTGGGCACATCTCAGCAGGTTTCAACAACGCACGTGAGCATAACTTCATGGCGTATGCTCTTTACCGTATTGCTTTTAGCTTAACAGATGAATGGCAATGTGTCAATACTGTTTTTAGCCCTTTTGACGCAAAATCCAACATATTTTCAACTTTTTTAAGCTCTCTCATAACCGAAACTAAGTTTCTGTGGTTCTAGCACATTCGCCGGTTAAATTGTTAAGAAACACACGAATCTAGCCCCACAGAACTACAAAATATTCGCCCAGCGAGATGAAACGATACGGAAAGTCGA
Source organism: bacterium (assembly GCA_021805405.1). Classification (GTDB taxonomy): domain Bacteria; phylum Armatimonadota; class Chthonomonadetes; order Chthonomonadales; family Chthonomonadaceae; genus JAJZFK01. The sequence goes on along the minus strand of JAJZFK010000292.1, from coordinate 2,139 downwards.
CCACAAAACCTGGAATCGTATCTTCGTTCAGATCCTGGCACAATCGCGCAGGAATTATTAAAGCACGTGGCGTATTGGCACAAAGGTATTATTGGTTACGGAGGTTAGCGAATATGCTAAACGATACGCAGGTTGAGCAATTCAACAGAGACGGATATCTGCTTGTCAAGGGACTGTTGTCCAAAGCCGATGCTGCAAGGTACCGCAAAGCGGGCCATGAACTCATAGAGCGTCTCGCAGCGCACTCTGAAATGGATGCAACATGGGGCAGCGCACGTGATAGCGTGGAAGGTGCGGCGAAAACAAGGCTTTTGCACTGCCACGATGTACAGTTCTACGATGCACACTTCACACAGCTTATTTGTAGCGATGCGCTCACTTCGGCGGCCGCACGCGTAATGGGCACGCCAAATGTACAACTGCATCACACAAAGATGTTCATTAAACCACCAGAAAAAGGTAGCCCGTTCCCCATGCATCAGGACCAGCCTTACTTCCCACACGATCGTAATACGATGATCGCTGCAATTATCCACTTTGACGATGCTCCCGTGGAAAAGGGATGCGTGCGCGTGGTGCCGGGCAGCCACAAGCTAGGAGCTCTGGAACACAGCTCGGATGGTGGTTGGCACCTACCGTTCAGTGAATACCCTCTCGAGACAGCAGTGCCCTGCCCCGCCGAGGCGGGCGACGTTCTGTTCTTTAGCTACCTTACCATTCATGGTTCTGGTATAAATGTCAGTAGTGAGGCTCGCACAACACTTCTCGTGCAGATGCGAGACCCGGAGGATACTCCAACGATCAAAACGCACATTTCACGTGGACAGGGGACAATGCTTCGGGGTATTAACCCTACAGGCGTTCCAGAAGGACCTAAATGATCCCAGTTTCAACAACAGATGCACCCGCGTTGCCAGGTGTACCTGTTCTGCTTCCCCCACCACCGCCGCTAGACGGTTTTGCGGCGCAGGAATTTGCCCTGCGCCGCAAAACGTTACGGCAGAGCTTTCCTGAGAATGTCATCATTCTACAGGGTAACGTGGAGAGCCCCGGTAGTAATGTGCTTCCGTACCGGCAGAATACCACGTTTTTCTATTTCACTGGGGTAGACACGCCAGGAGCCGCCATGGTGCTCCTACCTGGCGGCTTCTCCGCAGCGACAGGAGTTCGCGGTTTGCAGCCAGACCTTCAGGAGTTCCTTTTTCTGCCAGACAGGAATGCAACAACTGAGACATGGACTGGCCCAAAACTGGGTCCAGGTGCTATTACGGAAGGGCTTACTGGTTTTCAGAAATGCCTAAGTGCGGGAAGCCTTTGGACTGCTGTTACTGGCTGGCTAAAGCAGTGCCCTCGCGTTGCACTTATGGCACCATTTGGCGCCGGTTCCAATCTAACTGCCGAATATCAACTACTCAGCCGCCTGCGGGACATTGCACCAGTTGCGGCTTTTCAGGACATTTCCGCGGCTGTCGCGAGCCAGCGTATCATTAAGTCACCTGCCGAGTTGGAACGAATGGAACGTGCTGCCAGCGTTACCATGGCGGCACAGCATGCTGCACGCAGCGTGGTACACAACGGCGGCGGGCGAAATGAATGCGAAGTGGAAGCAGCAGTGATGCAGGCGTTCTACAGTAGGGGCGCTGCCGCCGCCTTTGCACCGATTGTGGGTAGCGGTGAACGGGCGACCGTGTTGCACTACGACCAGAATAACCAGCCGATGACAATTGGCAGCACGGTTGTCGTCGATATTGGCGCGCTTCTTGGACACTACTGTGGTGACATTACCCGCACCTATGCCGTGGGGGGGCAATGGTCGCCAAGGCAACGCGAGATCGCGGCACTCGTCCTGGCATCCCATCACCACGTGGTCGATACATTTACGCTCGGGCAAGACACCGTTGAGACAATAGCCGAAAAATGCAAGGCGTTCTACCGGGAGTCGCCATTGCGCGCTGCTGGTGCCGACGGAACCGCAGAGACACTTGACAACTTTTTGCCGCACGGTATTTCGCACCACCTGGGCATGGACGTTCACGACGTTCATTCTGCAGTGAACTGGACGGTTCCGTTACAGACTGGCTGCATAGTCACAGTTGAACCAGGTCTCTACCTGCCGGCCGAAGGCATAGGCATAAGACT
>JAJZFK010000071.1 GCA_021805405.1 bacterium | reverse complement strand
CTGGGCGGCTTACCCAACCAACCACGTTTCGCTGGCCAATAACTATGATGAACCGTTGCTGTACTGGATGAAGCGCGGGCAGGGACTAGCGGCTCATCGCGGCTACAAGGGGCTGTTCTATTATTGCCACCTCTCCGCAGCACCAGGTTGGTCGGGAGATGGTGCCAAGGCCATCCGGCAGAAGTCTGACGCCTTGTTCGCGACCGTCGACTGCATAATGCGCTGGCGCTACACGCGCAGTGCTCAGTACGCCCGCAGGGTATACCCGTTCCTTAGAGGGGTCGCCCAGTTCTGGGATAGTTACCTCGTCCTTAAAAGCGGCCGGTACATGGATTACAATGACGCCGCAGACGAGTTACACAGTCCGGGAGACGTGAACCCCGCCACAAGTATCGCCTTCCTGAAGCTGCTTTATGGCGGCCTGTTGGCCATTGATGGCAGGCTGCACCTGCGTGAAAATCTTGTGCCAAAATGGCGACAGATTCTCGCGCACCTTAGCCCGTTACCCGTTGTTCCTGCGAATACGATACCCGGCCTGGTTCATGCGGTGGGTGAAACCGCGCTTGCTGGCAAAGATGTTATCCGCAACACCGAAAAGGGATCGGACTGGGTAAACGTAGGTGACAGGCTGCAGCCGAACGCGCCCGTGCGAATTGACGGTTCAAGTGCCGGTATGAACTCTCACCAGGCAGTTTTTCCTGGTATGGCGGTGGGCCTTGGCAGCCCTCCAAATCTCCTGAAGGCTGCACAGAACACAATTGAATTGCAGCAAACCTGGTATGACTTTAACAACAATTCCAGCTTTTACCCTGCTGCTGCGGCTGTTGGCTACGATCCCGTCGACATTCTGAGGCATATGGACTTGCTAGTTAGCCACTTCTCGTATCCCAATTTCATGTTTCAGATGGGCGGCGGGGGCACCGAGAATTTTGCTACGATACCCACCGCGGTATGTATGATGCTGCTGCAGAGTTATCAGGGAAACATAAGGGTATTTGCCAACTGGCCAAAAACGGAGGATGCTTCCTTTGGAGACCTACTGGCTTGCGGTGATTTCGAGGTGTCCAGCGCTTTGCATGGTGGTAAAGTGATGTTTGTTCAGGTTACGAGCAAACGGGGAGGAGATGCGCGGGTAGTTAATCCCTGGCCAAATGAGAAAGTGCGCTTAATTAAGCTGCATGGGGGCAGCCGAGAGGTAAAAGGCGCCATATTAAACGTGATATTGCGCAAAAACGAAGAAATCATGCTGCAGCCAACAAAATAGGCAGTTTGCAAACGGGTAACGGGTGCATTCTAGTGAGCGCACCTCCCGCTCCCTTCGGCTCAACGCCTGACTTTGCGTTTGGCGACTTAATTGTACTGGTACAAGGAAATATGAATGAACAAATACGCAATTTATAACGCGAATTATATCTGACGCATTGAATAACTTGGTATGCTAATGGTGTCGGTTTAAAAAGGAGCAGCTTAGCATGAGTTTACGGCACGTAACATTAGTAGAGGGTGATGGCATAGGGCCAGAAATAGTAAAGGCTGTGGTTCACATACTGCAGGAGGCAGGTGCGGAGATTGAGTGGCACAATGTCCTGCTTGGTACTAAGGTCTTTGATACGGGCAGTACCACCGGAATTGGTGCGGATGCCTGGGCGTCTATTCGGCAAACCGGCCTGGTACTGAAGGGCCCATTGCAGGTTCCTACCAGTGGCAGGCTAAAGAGCGTGGACGTAACCATCGGCAAGTCGCTGGGCCTTTACGCTAACGTGCGTGCGGTGAAGAGTTATGCGCCGGTAGTAGCCAGTCACTATCCCGATATGGATGTTGTGATAGTGCGCGAAAACGAGGAGGATCTCTACGCAGGTGTGGAGCATCGGCAGACCGATGAGGTTATGCAGTGCCTCAAACTGATTTCGCGGCCCGGCAGTGAGAAGATCGCGAGATATGCATTTGAATATGCGGTTCGCAACGGTCGTCGCAAGATAACCTGCATGACAAAAGATGACGTTATGAAGATTACAGACGGCCTCTTCCACAGGGTGTTCATTGAAGTAGCAACCCACTACCCACATATTGCGACTGAGCACATTATGGTGGACGCAGGAACCGCTATGCTGGTGGCCGCGCCTCAAGACCTGGACGTGATTATTGCCCCCAATATGTACGGTGAGCTGCTGTCGATTATAGCGGCGCAGGAGGCTGGAGGTGTTGCGTTAACAGGTTCGGTGAGCCTGGGTGAGGCCGGTGCGGTCTTCGAAAGCATGCAGGGAACTCAACCGGACGAAGCAGGCAAGGGAACCGCCAACCCTTCCGGACTGCTTATGGCTGCGGTGAAACTGCTCCTGCATATTGGCCAACCTGCGGTTGCAACCCGCATAAAAAACGCCTGGCTGCGCGTGCTGGAACAAGGGGTTCATACGGCAGATTTTGCAAGCAGCGTGCCAGGAGCTCGGCTAGTAGGTACCCAGGAGCTGACGAAGCATGTTGTTGCCGCCTTGGGAAGCGAGCCGAGTACCCTTGCAGCCGTGTGTTACACAGATACGTGCAGTACACTGCCACCTGCAGCAAAGGTAGCCCATGCTCCCGCCGCGGAGAAGACACTGGTGGGAGTGGATGTGTTTCTGCACTGGCGTGGTGATAACCCAGACGAACTTGGAGCACATTTAAGCAAAGCAGGCAACGACAACCTTAACCTCATCATGATTACTAACCGCGGTGTTAAGGTATGGCCCGGCGGTATGAAGGAAACTTACTGCACCGATCACTGGCGATGC
>JAJZFK010000062.1 GCA_021805405.1 bacterium | reverse complement strand
ATAGTCTACAAACTCGACCGAATAAGCAGGATCAGCTACCGACCCGACCAGTAGGTGCGTGTTATCGACGGGCAAACAACTGTCTAGGTACAAGGTTATGCTTTAAGGTTGCACTAGCCTCTGCAGCGGAGTTGCACTCAATATTTGCGGGGGTTTGCCGAACTAGCATTGTTCACGAAAAAACAATGTCGGCAAGGATTAGACTCTCGCCAACTGCCTTGCCATTACGTTCGGCCTTCTTACTGTACGACATAGGATGGAAACCATTCTGAGTTAGTCATATCTGCCTTGGTAGTATTTTTCACATGGTAATCCATAAACAATTCGTTAACGCGGGCTAGCCTGTCATAAGTCGTGTGACCGTGAAAGTCGCCCCAATCACCCATCAATAGGGTAGATGCCGGGTGGGCGAACTGCGCAGGATGCATCTGAAACAGTGCCGGATACCATGTATATTGATAACTGCAGCCGTATTTTGGGAAAAACGGCCCATTTCCTGCAGGGGCCGTCTTCCTGTCTAATGGACAATGGTAGATCTCCTGGTTGTGTACATAGGGGTTAAGCACCGTACGAAGATCTGGCAACTTTTCAAATTTGGCAATGTCGGACCTGGGCATAATCATTACACTAACCTTGACCAATTCATGGGAGAAAGGGTCCATAGCGCGGGGCAGCTTACTGTCATAATCCGAGCAGTATAACTGGGTAGCAACACCAAGCTGGTGAAGGTTGCTCTGGCACACCGGGTTGAATGAGTCAAACCGCGCCTGCGCCACCGCGGGGAAAAGAAGCGCCGCGAGGACTACTATAATGGCTATAACCACCAAGAGCTCAATGAGCGTGAATGCGTACCTTTTCATTTTGCAGCCTCATGGGTTGGCCGCCATCCAGTAAGCAATAGATGAGCAAATCGGCGAACATACGGATCCGGATCCTGCAGGGCCCTTGTGGCAGCCGCCTTCCCAACCTGACGGTTAAGCTTCCACAGGGTACCGAGAGCCCGCTGCCGAACATTCGCGGACCTTGCATTCAGCATCTTCTCGGTCAAGGATGTGGCAGCAGACGCATTGGGTGTACCTGCAGCTCCTGCCAGTGCCTCTACAGCCCGTACGCGAATAGTCCATCCAACTCTGTTATGTGAATGGTAATTTGTAAGGGCCACAATGCGTGCATAGTCGCCGCTAGTTAGCTTTTTTCCTTTTTCTACGCCCTTAAGGATTCGGTTCGAGTAAACATAGGCTGCTGGATCAACACCCATGTTACGCGCTGTTTGAGCCTCGGGACTAAAATGCGTTGGGTAGAGATAGAGATAGCCAGCCAATACTATAACTATGCCAATCCCCAGGCCAATGAGATAAGTACGTGCGCGTTTTAGGCCGCTTGGTTTCATCCTGGATACCTCTGTATGAACGGCAGGCACTAGCCGTGAAGCATTTCCAGCGCCTGCCGGAAGCGGGACAGTTTAGTTGGTTATAACGGAGACCTGATTGCGTGTGCCGTAGCACTGATTTTCACCAATGCTGTTGCATGGCGTTTTGTTTACGCAACAGTGTTGGTCGCAACAGGACTGGCAGGCGTCCTGTGTGGCATCGGTGTGACAACCTGATCCGCACTGTTTCTGCAACATAGCGCTTGCAGGAATAGCCGCAAGAACTCCCACTGTAAGAACGATACCGAGTGATAGAGAACCGATGAAGTGTTTCAGTGATGACATAGAATAATCCTTCCGATTCATTACAACATCGCTAGGCAAGTGACACTTATTTGAAAACGCCATGGTTTTCCCAATGCAATTGAATTATCCCCCACCCGCACATTTGTCAAGGTAGACAAATGTTTTTTATTTGACAAATGTACGCAAATCCAACGATCACTGTTTCGTTAAAACGGTGCCCACCCGTATATTCACAATTCTGCTCGGTTTACCCTCCAATAATCGGTGTTAGGTACAATATATCGGTTTAATCTTAGCCATGCTTCGAGCAGGAGGGCATTTAAATAGCAACATGAATAGTTTACGTGCCCGCCAATATTCCTTAACCAGTTACAGAGAGCCTTACCAAGCAACATGAAAACCATATTCTTAGATCGTGACGGCGTCATTACAGTAGAAGGTGGCGGCTACGTAGCCAGTCCGGCCGATATACGGTATCTACCCGGCGCGCTTGGGTCGATTGCACGGCTTAATCGCGCAGGGTGGCGGGTCCTTATTTTCACTAATCAGTCTGGTGTAGGGCGAGGTTTCATTACGGCACAGGGCCTTCAAGTAGTTCACAACAGGCTCTGCCAGGATGCCCAGAAAGCCGGCGCTGAAATATTGGCAGTCTACTCGTGTCCCCACAAGCCAGGGGACAACTGTTCATGCCGCAAACCGCTGCCTGGTATGCTCCTTCAGGCGGCTGAGGAGCACTCGCTGGACCTGCGCACCGCGTGGGCAGCTGGTGACACGCCGCGAGATATTGCGGCAGCCGCAGCCGTAGGCACCCGAACAGCGCTACTGCTAAGCGGCCACACGCGGGCCTACGAGGTTGCCACATTCGGCGAATCACCACCCACCATTGTATGCGCAGACCTTCCATCTCTGGTGGATTACCTCATCACCACACATTCCTGAAGCATACAGGCAACGCCCCCCACTCATGCTAGACACCTGCAATAGGTCTGCCTGCGGCGTACATCAGCTGGTAGTAAGCAGACTGTAACGCAAAACGCGCCTCCGCTTCCCCATACTCTGCAGACGTTCTGGCAGCCAACGCTTCCAGAACGTCTGCA
>JAJZFK010000436.1 GCA_021805405.1 bacterium | reverse complement strand
GAACCCATCGCAGGCTGCTGCAAACGGCTGGCTACTCTCCGCGAGCATTGGCCGCCACCGCTCCAGGGCGCTTATTTTCGTTTGGGTAGTCGCTACAGCCAGGAACGCGCACAGCGCTTTAAGGGCATCGCACACCTGCATATGCGCCTCGAGGTCGGTTAACTCCGCCTCACCCATCTTTATGTTCTGCATCTTCCCTTTGGTGTTGATCGGCTGAAGGTAGGTTTCGAGCATGCCTTTTGCAATTCCAATGGATTTGCACTGCTCTGCAATTCGTTCCGCCGTCTCCTCTTCCACAAATGGCATAGGTGACTTAAATAGTTCTGCAAGATCCACTAGTTCGTTTATTCGCCTGGTTACGGATGTGTTAAAATCTACGACGCCCTTATCATGTGTACCGGGATTGGAGAGCAGGCCGGCATTTACGTCGAACAGCTTGAAGAGACGTCGCCAGATCGCCATCGGCAGCTCGCTGGGCCGTCCTATTCGTGTGACGTCGTCCTGTGATTTAATGCTCTTGTAAAATTCTGCAAGGTTGGCGGCGTCGAATTTCATGTTCTGCTTACCGTAGATGTGCATGTCGCCCGCGCGTACGCTAGCGGGAAGCACTACGAGCAGCCATTCCGCTTCCAGTCGTTCACCCTTAAACCACCACTTGTCTTCATCGTATTCGAAGAGCTCGCTGTGGTTGATGAACTGGCTGGCACCCAGCTTCTTTAACTTTTCGCGTAAGATGCTTAGCCATGGCGAAAGATCCGGCGTAAAAACGTCGTCCTTATAGAGGGCGAGGGCTGTTAGCACTGCCTGGCCATTTTGCGCTTTCATGCCCGTTTCGCAAAGCACCTCAATGGCGCTAGACGCACTCTGCGGACGCGTAGCCTCCTGCACCCTAAACCCAAAGACAGGATACCCAGGGTACCTGCTATCGAAATGCGGCGCGAACATCGCCTGCGATATGGCATCAAACCTTGTTTTGAAAAGCGCATTGGCCTTGCCCGGGTCTATCTCCAGCACCCACTCACTAAAGGTTTTAGTCTGGCCGTTAAACTTTACGCGAATCCAGTCGCCTGCGTGATCCGCAAAGTTCGCAACCAGGTTCTTCAGGTTGTTGCTGGCAATGCCCTTAAAGGCTTTTTGATCATCACCAGGTGCGCAGCTGTTTGCGCGCTCGCATGCGGCTGCGTATTTGCGTAATGAATCCAGAAAAGTATCTGGAGCATCTGCTGAAAGGTTCACGGAGTTTTCGCACTTCGCAGCCGGGAAATCCTCAAAAAACCAGTAGGTTTCGTCCGGGTTGTTGGGGATTGTCTCGCCAGATTTCCCCGTAATCCGTTCGGATGGGATTATGAAGATGTAGAAATCCTTTGGCGGCCTGGCGGTAGACCTCTGGTTCGGGTATCCGAAAAAGAGCCAGCCTGGCCGTTCCACATTGTGGTCCTGCCACAGAAGGTTGTAACTCCAGAGGCGACCCTCTAGCACCGGCTTGTCGTTGTCGATCTCCAGTGCGCGCGTTATCACCTCGTTGAGGTAGCGCTGAACCACATGTTTGGCCAGCGTTTCTGAGGTTGTGGCTACATCCTGTTCGTAATCTACCACGCGCGTGGGGTCGATGTAGTACTGTCCGGTTGCTTCGGCCACTGCAAGGAACTGTCCGTTGGCGGCTTTTCGCGTGCTCTCTAACAGCCGCTGCGCTGCCTTGGTGAGAAATTGCGGGTCATCCATGGGGATGGGTGTATACCACAGTAGGTTGTTTTTAAGGTTCTCCGGCGTTAGGCCAGTTGCATCGGTTATATTTGGCGTTGTAAGCCGGTGCACTGCAAGGGCTTCCACCAGCTTCTGGGCCCCAGGCTTATCTTCGTTTGCTGGCAGACCGTAGTCTATCTTTCCCTTTAGTACGGCGACGTTTGCTTTGATGGTGCGCACTGCAGTGTTGGCGTTAAGCCCAGCATCCGCTTCAATATGCTTCCAGTATTCATCGGCGGTGATGAGATCAACATGCCGTCCATCAACCTCTCTAGCTGCATAGAGCTTCGCCTCGTTGGAGAGGATCGTGAGGATTTCACGGCGCTCGACTACAAACACGCGCTGAAACTCATCTATAAACCGGGGGTGTGCAGGGAATAGCGCGACAAACTGCTCGATTTCCGGTCCAACCACTTCAAAGAGATTTGCCTGCGTGAGCATGATCTCCCGTATTTTCTGGCGCTGCTCGTCTGTCTTGCGAAACAGGTGTTGTTCTATAAGCTGTTTCACACCCTTGTTATCTATGACGAAATCGTAAAACCGCTGCCTCACCCTGTTTACATCGGCTGCAATATGGTTGAAGCGAGGATTATCATAGAGCAGCTCCTGTATGCCGGCCATGAGGGCAAAACGTGAACCGTTGCAGAATTCGCCTAGCGCCCTTAGCGTCGCGAGGTCGAGAACAAGGTCACTGTCGTTGCGGGTTTTAAGGAATTCCAGCAGCTCATCAATGAGCAACAGTACGCCCTTACTCGGGCAATACTTATCGAACTCAACCATAAACCGATCGAATTCTGCCTTCACGTTGGAGACCTCGCGCTGGTCTCGAAACGTAAAACTAAAGCCGCAGGTTTTGGCTAATTCCTCCAGCTGTTCGGCAACGATCTGATAGAAATTCATGAGCGTGCCGCCAATTTCGCAGCGCTTTACGCAATACTTGCCCGCAAATTTCATGAGCAGCGCGTGCCATGAGGCGTCTTGCACACTGGCAACGGCAGCTTCGTCTTCGGCTATGATAGAGAGAAAGCTCA
>JAJZFK010000166.1 GCA_021805405.1 bacterium | reverse complement strand
TCTCTCGTCGTACTGATCATCGGTAATTGTTCCCGCCGACAACAGCTTCTCAAACTCCGCGTTCACTTCTTCCTCGCTGGGCTGCAGGTTTTCCTGAACCGAAATGTCTCGAAGCGCTAGCAGCGCAGCTATGCGAACTGCTGCGGCTTTCAAGCTCTGCTCCTGATGCGTTTCGGGAGTAAGTCCATTAATCTCCAGAAACTGTGCGTAGCTTACATTCTGCTTACGCAGCTCCTGGGCAAGATTACGAAACTCGTCCTGCACTTCATCACGGATGAGCACTTCCGGGAAGTTTATTGTAGAATTGTTGATAATCTGGGCGATGAGCTGCTGCTCAGCAAGCTGGTCGGAAAGCTCCTTGTTTTGCTCGCGAAGTTTTACTGCTTCCAGTTCGCGCATCTCGGCCAAAGTCTCGGCACCTGTTACAGCCATCGCGAAGTCGTCATCCAGCGCGGGTAGAACTCGAGCGCGTATGGCGGTAACTTTCACCGTAAACGTTGCAACCTTGCCCCGTTTGTCTTCCTCGTGGTAATCCTCCGGAAAAGTGAGAGTGAACACCCTCTCCTCTCCGACGGTCATACCCATAATGGCTTCGTCGAAACCCGGGATATTGCTGCCTAGGCGAATAAGCTGCCTTCGAACAGGCTGATCGTCGGGCTCTTCGCCGTCGAACAAAACCTTGTTTTCTGCCGTTAGCTGATCACCAGGTTCAACACCTCGGTCGGAAACAATCTCCAGCTTTGCGCTACGCTCACGTAATGACTCGATGTGCTTGTCGAGAACCGCATCGGTAATTTCCATGACCGGTCGTGTAACCGTGAGACCGGTGTACGAACCAAGCGCCACCTCGGGCTCAAGCGGAACCACAGCGCGATAGGTGAAGGACTCGTGGTCCTGAATTTCGGGACTGCTTTCCAGTTCTGGGTCCCTGCCGCGCAAGGGCGTAATGCTCTGCTCCTGTAGAGCATCCTGAAACGTCTCACGAATAAGGCGCTCCATAGCCTGCTGCCTCACACGGCTCTTATCCACGTAGCGCTCAACCAGGGCACGCGGTGCCTTACCAGGGCGAAATCCCGGTACATTGGTGAAACGGCTGAACTGCCGGTAGGTACTTTCAAAAGTACGTGACACCTGCTCCTGATCGATCTCTACATTTAATATGACGGTACAGGGGGAGGATTGCTCGACGGTTACCTGCATAAGGGCCAGACATCCTTTCACGCGCTAAAGTGAACTTCGGTATAGCGCGCATTCCGAGGGTATAGTAAACAATGAAGGATACATCATGCGCTTAACTGATGTCAAGTTATAAGTAACCCTTCTTTAAGGTGCTCCAGATTTTTTAAGCGCACGCGATGTAGTTGCTAACCACTTACGCCTGAGTTGCGGTTAACCGTGGAACCACCAAGTAGTCGCCGGGCGCGCCAATCAACAGACCTCCCTTGTTGGTTAGTCTGTGTACAGGTTAGGACCATCATGATTCCGGCGCAGATCTTGGATGAGCGGACTCGTACACCTTGGCGACGCGCTCACGACTTACATGCGTATAAATCTGCGTAGTCTCCAGGCTTGCATGCCCCAGCAACTCCTGCACGGCTCTTAGATCTGCGCCATTGTCTAGCAGATGCGTAGCAAACGAGTGGCGCAGCACGTGAGGAGTCACCTTGAGCGTTTGGGAAGCACTCAGCATATACTTATCGAATATCCTGCGAATTCCCCTATCAGACAGACGTTCGCCATATTTGTTGAGAAAAAGCGCCCTGTCATCTCGTTTTTTACACTTGGCAAGTAGCACCGGTCGTCCACCACTAAGGTAACGCTCTATTGCGTCCACAGCGGGGTCACCCAACATGGCCACCCGTTCTCGGTCCCCCTTGCCCTGCCTCACTCGCACGTCGTAGTTATCCAAATCCAGATCTTCAATGTTAAGGGACTGTGCTTCGCCTGCACGCATTCCACTGGCATACAACAACTCGAGCAGTGCTGCATCGCGAAGACCGTCTGGCAAACCAGTGTCGGGAGCCGATAGCAAAGACACTACTTCATCGGACCGTAGTACCTTTGGCAAGCGCCCCTCGCGACGAGGGGTGTGCACACCAGCAGTTGGATCCTGGAACGCGAGCCCATAGGTGATGCACCAACGGTAAAATGCACGCACTGCGGCAATCTTTCGCGCCGTAGACGAACGACGGTACCCCTGGTGGTGAAGTTGCGAGATGAAACCCCGGATCGCAGATCTATCCGGCGAGAAAATGTTCACCAACAGAGCGTTTGTACTATTTATCTGCAGGTACTGAAGAAACTGACTGATGTCCTGATGGTATGCCTTTACGGTGTGGCTAGAGTCATTCTTCGTAATTTTGAGATATGTCGAGAATGCATCCACAGCGGCTTCGGCTTCTTTTGAAAGCCCGGGGGCTGCATCGCCCCCGATCACCTCCGGCTCGCCGCTATGAGCGCTCATCAATCTTCAGGCTCTTTATCAGGAACGAGCACTAACTCCGAATCACCTACATCGTCCACAACTGCATTTGTGGTGCCAAAAATTGCGGGCGCTTCAAATGTTGGTAGTTCCCGTGGCTGAGAAGGGGGCCCCTCGTAAAGTTGTACATCTGCGGTACTTACCAGCAATGTGTAACGAAGTCGAAATAGCTTCTCTGCTTCTGTCAGCCTGCCTTTAGCATCCTCAGATAGCCCATCCATCCAGCGGGTACGCATGGCCTCCTGAACGCTTGTGTGTCTCTCGGCGATGGCAACAGGCAGCGCTTCCATATCTATTTC
>JAJZFK010000469.1 GCA_021805405.1 bacterium | reverse complement strand
GATGCCGACGGCATTGCAGCTATAACCCGCGCTCAATCGCTTCTGTAACTCGCTCTACGGGGATAAAACTTTAATGACCAGCAATACGAAATCATCGCCATATCGAGCATACTTCCTACCAGTAGCGGTTGGGATTATATCACTCTCCATGCTCGCCGGCTATATGAGCAGTCGAAGAGCCGCAGCTCAATCCGATCAGCGGGTGAAGTCACAGGTGATGGTATTCAATCCAACGGAGACTGCGCAACCGGTACGGTACCTACAGCGTTCAACGACTACCCCAAGTACCACCGTAAACCCTACGGACGACTACCGCGTTGGAATGGAACTGCTGGAGCGAAACTACTACGGCCCTACCATTACGGCGACTAAAAAGCGAACCCTCACCTATAGTGCTGTGCGAGGAATGCTGCTCAACCTTCACGACCCATTCACCAGTTTCATGACGCCAACCGAATGGAATCAGTTTCAGGCAACGACTACACGTGGCGATTTTGAGGGCATAGGCATCATGCTGATGAGCGACGGCCCCAACGTAGTTGTGGAAGAGCCCATAAAGACCGGCCCCGCAGAAAAAGCGGGGGTAAAGGCCGGCGACATCATTTCCGAGGTGAACAAGGTACCGGTTACCGGCAAATCGATTGATGACGTAGTGAAGCTGATAAAGGGCCCCGCAGGCACTTCTGTGCACCTCACCGTTGTACGGGGTAAAAAGTCGCTGCACTTTGTTCTGGTACGCGCATTGGTAAGGCCACCCATCGTTCAATACTGGATGGAAGATCCGAATTACAAAATTGGCCACATTGTCCTCGACGAGTTTAATGAACAGACAATGACCCAGATGAACCAGGCCTTTTCGGCACTACACAAGCAGGGAATGCGTGCGCTAGTACTCGATTTGCGATATAATCCCGGTGGGCTGCTCACCATGGCGATTAGACTGGCTTCGGTGTTTGTACCGCGAAACTACGTGCCTTCTCTTCACAATAATGCCGTCATCATTCACGATGGCTCTGGTGCCGAGGAGGGCGAACAACTCGTAGGTAACCAGACCGCCTACAAACGGGTTCCGCTGGCGGTTCTTGTAAACGGCAGTACGGCATCCGCTTCCGAGATCGTATCTGGCGCGATTCATGACTACGGTGTGGGTACGCTTATTGGCGAGCGCACCTTTGGCAAAGGCTGCGTGCAGACGCTCTATCCCCTGGACGACGGCTCGTGCCTGAGGCTAACTACTGCGCTCTACTTTCCACCGGAGCATTACGACATCAACTACAAGCAGGATGAAAACCATAACCGCATACCGGGTACAGGCGGCCTGCTGCCCGCAATAATCGTGAAGCAGTCCGCTAAGTGGATACCAGACGATTTTGAAGACAAGAAGGACGACACGCAGCTAAAAGCAGCACTCGCATTTCTTCGCGATCGTCTGCAGGGCCAGCCAGTACCCGCAGCTATCGCAGCCGTGACGCATGAGTTTGCAGCCCCTAAGAGAGTTGCCCTTGCTCCCGCGGTCCACAAATAGGCACTTATTATTGGTAGTCGTGCGAGGAGGCGGGCTTACTTGAAAAAACTGGTACTGGTATTAGGAGGTTTGGCAATTGTCGCTGCAATCGCGGCGCGCCTCACGGCACCCGGTGCAAAACCGCTAACTCACAAGATTCCGCCTCCACCACCCGCTGCCATTTACCAGTATTCGTTTCCAAATAAAAACAATATCCTGGTACATCTAAGCGACTTTAAGAACAAGATTTTGGTGGTCTGTTTCTACGGCTTCTATTGAGGTACCTGTAATGAGGAGGCTCCTCATGTTGAGACGAGTATATGGCAGAAATACCGTAAAGATGGCGTTCAGGTTGTAGGTATCTCGGTACCGGAGGGAGCGGATATGCCACTGTCACAACTCGCGGTATTCGCCAAAAAACATGGCGTTACCTATCCACTCATTTCGGATGCGCAGGGCACAAGCGCACAGAAATACCGCGTCGATGCAATACCCGAAACGTTGGTATTCGATCGCAACGGGAGAGTTGTTGGTTCCTCGTGGAAGTGGCAGAAGATTGCTGCACTGGTTAAGTCGGTAGTGGAGCCACCGGCGGCGCACTCCTGACGAACACCTGCACTCTTCGTTCATACGTGGTTTGCATCTCACCACAAGGTATCGTTGCGTAGCCCCTGTGCGGGGAGTTTGCGTCACACTGGCGGGGTTCCGGTTATTAGGGACACGAACCGGCTTCGGTTAGCATCACGCTCAGGTTCAAAGCTTTCACGTATTCGCATGAAACGATGCCTCGCGCTCAATCCTGGCACTACGAATAGCCTCTGTGCGGCGAGTTGCTAAATGTAACAGCAGAGCAAGTGACACCATTCCGGTACCCACGGCGCATACGCCATTCCAGCCATCGACCGTCCAACCCCAAACACCCAGGAACGCTCCAACACTGCCACCTACCGAGTAGGCGGCACGGTATACGGTGTAGAGGCGGCTGTGCGCTAGAGGGTTAAGCCCTGTCACCATAGTCTGGTTGCTGATTGTGGCAGACTGCGCCGCCATATCGAGCAGCAGTACGCCAATAATCAAACCTGCCAAGTGCTTACAAGCCACCCACAGAACGAGGTATGCCGCAACCATGGCGGCCGTTGCGACTGCAACCGTGACGTGCGGGCTTATGCGATCTGCCAGGCGGCCAATTCGTGGCGCAATGATGGCACCGCCCGCAGCAACAATACCAAACATACCCGCAGCAGCAGGACCATATTGGTAGGCCGGGCTTGCCACCAGG
>JAJZFK010000099.1 GCA_021805405.1 bacterium | reverse complement strand
AATTCCCAGCACGTCGTGCAACAGCAAATCAGCTGAGATATTAATGAAGGCGGTTTTGCCGTTGAGCGCCGTATCAACCCCGAGATCAAGGAAGGCGTGCTGGATCACCGCAATGCTGGCGGCCATGTCGTCGGTGATCACCGCGCGGTTTTCTTCACTGTTACGAAACAGCAGTTCATACGCTATTAGTGCCTGACTCTGATTCAGAATCGGCTGCCGGGCAAGGAAATAGCTACGCCCCCTCATCAGGTCGTACCAACCAGACCGTACACCAGCCACAGGACATAGCCAACGTATCCGGCCATTCTATTCCTATATCGTAAGATATTTTGCGTCGAAGTCACCGGATTGTCCTCAGCCACGCTGGCTAACACTATTATCAACATTATTATTATGCCATTGCAACCTTACAACTGGTTAAGTTTGGTCAGGGTAGAAATTTAGACGAAACCCTGCCACATCTAGGGCCATGCGCCGGAGGATAAAGCTTTTCCTGTACCTGTGCGTTGCCTTTAGCAGCGCCACGGCACGGGGCGCAGACCCAGTGGCGTACAAGGTAAACTTCATACCGTCTGGCGATGGCGGATTGGACAGGCTGCTGAAACAGACCTCATCGCTTGTCTCGCTACGCACCCGCCTGCCGCCCGCGCCCTTCGCGCTTATCGGCCGCGCTCTGGCGGATGAGAAACAGTTCCTCACTGTGCTGCATTCCCTCGGTTACGACGATGGCAGCACCACAATTACCATCGACGGCATGGCGCTGAACGACCCCGCGCTGCTCGTACATCTAACACAATTGTCAGATGCAACTCAGGCGCAGGTAGCGATAAAAACGAGGAAGGGTCCGCGCTTTAGTTTAGGCACGGTAAGTATCACCGGCCTGCCGCCAGGATTTGTGGCAAGGATTGGCCTCCGCGCAGGACAGATAGCCAATGCCGCACCCATTCTCGCCGCCAGCGCCAAGCTCACGTCATCCCTGCGCAATGCCGGCTATGCCTTCGCGCAAGTTTCCCCACCTTACGCGACAGCCAACCTTGCCAGACGCCAGCTCGACGTGTCGTATACCGTAAAGCCTGGCCCTCATGTGCAGATTGGCCAAATCTCCTTCGCTGGGTTAAACCGCACCGACCCCGCCTTCCTGTGCCGGCATATCAACCTGCGCCCCGGCCAACCGTATTCTGACACTGCGTTGCAGGGCGCGCGCAGTTCCCTGCTGGGGCTGGGCGTCTTCTCGTCAGTTACTCCCGTGCCCGCCTCCTCCGCCGACAACGGCCAAGTGCCCATTGTGTTCCACGTGACCGAAAAAAAGCGCCACACGGTCTCACTGTCTGGTGCCTACGCCACAGATACAGGCTTTTCCATCGGCACGAGCTGGGAGGACCGCAACGCGTTCCGCCGAGCGGAGACGCTTACGCTTTCGGTTGCTGCGAACGGACTGGGCGGAACCAGCACTACAGCACCCGGCTACGACCTAAAAGGCGTGTTCACCAAGCCCGATTACAATACCCGCGAACAAATGCTCAGCCTATCAGTCGAGGGGCTGCGGCAAGCGCTAACCGCTTATGACCGCACCGGTATCATCCTTGGCGCGTCTCTCTCCCGCCCCATCACCCAAGCCACCAATCTCACCTACGGCCCCCGCTTCACCAGTGAGCGCGTGTACCAGGAAGGCGTAACTCGCTCCTATCTGCTGCTGCAGTTTCCAGTGAGCTTCACATGGGATACCGCCAACAGCCCGCTGGAGCCCACGCGCGGCCATCGCCTGGCGCTAACCATCACCCCGTCGTACCCAATGGTTGGCGCAAGGCATAGCCCGTTCGTGATCCTGCTCGGCACTGGTTCGATCTATGTACCAGTCGAGCCAAAAGCCTGGGGCGTAGTTGCAGTGCATGGGGTGATCGGCAGCATCCAGGGCACCAGCCAGTTTGGTGTGCCGCCAGACCAGCGCTTTTACGCGGGCGGCTCTGGCACAGTGCGCGGCTATACCTACCAGACAATTGGCCCGTTATTCTCAGACGGCAAACCTGAAGGTGGCCTTGCCATGGACGCCATCGAATTCGAATTCCGCCAGCATGTCACAAAAGCCATCGGCGTGGTGCCGTTCATCGATGCGGGGCAGGCAAGCGCCGGTTCTGCGCCGTTCAAGGGTACGATCCGGGTCGGAACCGGACTTGGCTTACGCTATTATACCTCCATCGGCCCCATCCGGGTGGATTTTGCCGTACCGCTGAACCGTACCCCCGGCAGCGGCAGCTTTGCGCTCTACGTCGGGCTGGGGGAGGCGTTCTGAGCCATGCGATTGCTAAAGCGCATAGTGCTCGCGCTACTCGCGTTGTTACTGGTGATAATCCTCGGAGTTATCGGCATCGTGGTGGCGCTTAACAGCCAAGCGGGGCGGAATTTCGCCGTTCGTGAAATCAACAAATACGGCAAATCGGT
Source organism: bacterium (assembly GCA_021805405.1). Classification (GTDB taxonomy): domain Bacteria; phylum Armatimonadota; class Chthonomonadetes; order Chthonomonadales; family Chthonomonadaceae; genus JAJZFK01. The sequence continues at coordinate 345 of JAJZFK010000099.1, read as the reverse complement.
AGTCCACATCGCGGGGCTGGGCGGGCATTTCCCGGCAGATATCAAGCTGGCCAGTTTGGAATTGAAGGACAAGAACGGCGTCTGGCTAAACGGACAGGGGGCCACGCTGAAATGGTCGCCCTTGGCGCTGCTACATCGTACTCTTTCGGTCCAGGAATTGACAGCAGCGCGGATCGACATTGCCCGCGCGCCTCTGCCCTTCGCAAAGCCGGACAAAAAGAAAAAGGGCCTACATCTGCCAAATATCCAGATGAACCTGGACAGGCTAAACATCCGCACACTGAGTATCGCTCCAGGGCTGGCGGGGGAGTACGTCGCGCTTCACGTTACGGGCAGCGCGCATAT
>JAJZFK010000406.1 GCA_021805405.1 bacterium | reverse complement strand
CAAGTGGCAGTCTATGTCTGGCGGATACTTGCGAATGCCTGTGGTCCTGCGAGTATCGGTAGGCAGCAAGTACGGCGCTCAGCACAGCCAGGACTGGACGTCTCTCTGCGCACATATACCAGGCCTGAAGGTAGTCTTTCCCGCGACGCCCTATGACGCCAAGGGCTTGATGCACTCTGCGCTCCTGGGTACCGATCCTGTGGTGTTCTTTGAGAGCCAGCGAATTTACGATCAGCCGGAGCTCTTCCACGGTGCGGATGGCGTTCCGCAAGGTTATTACACCGTACCAATTGGTGAACCTGACGTGAAACGCAGCGGCACGGACATTACAATCCTCACAGTGGGTGCTACGCTTTATCGTGCTCTTCAAGCCGCAGATACGCTGCAGTCTGAGTACAACATCTCTGCCGAGGTTATTGATGCACGCTCGCTTGTTCCCTTTAATTACGAGTTGGTACTAAGCAGCGTATCCAAGACCGGTAGAATTGTACTTGTTAGTGATGCGTGCGAACGAGGCTCCATACTGCACACAATGGCGTCGCGGATAAGCCAGTTAGCATTTGACGATCTGGATGCACCTCCTGTAGTCGTTGGCGCGCGAAACTGGATAACGCCGCCAGATGAGGTGGAAGACGCGTTCTTCCCATTTGCCCAGGACATTCTGCAGTCCATTCACCACCATGTTCTTCCGCTGCGTGGGTTCGACGGCTCTTCAACGGATGACCGAACGGAGATTTTAAGACGCTCGGCAGCAGGAATCTAACCAGGTACATCAAAGGCTCTGGGCACTGCAGCCATTGAAGTTGCTGCATGCCCGGGGCGGCACACACCCTATAAAGCTTGGCGTAACGTAATACTCCGGGCCAGCCTCCACTGCCTCTTGATTATCCTCCACATCAAATTCCGCCGGTTCACCAGTTTCGAGTGACAAAATACCGCAGCTACAAAACCCGTACCCGCCCAACAAACCTGCGCATTAGGCAGGAATTACCGTGGTGAACCGCCAATAAAACACGTAATGGTGGTGTCACCAAAAAAACTTCGTTTACCCAGGAGTGCTGATCATGAATCGCCTCTGTACCGTCGCGTTAGTTCTCTCCTTGCTCGCAACCACCTTCGGAGCACAAGCCCAATCGGTACACTACTCCGGTCCCCACGGCATAGCAATCAGGATAGACACCGTTGCGCGACCAAATGCCGGGGCGATTGGGTTCAACGTTTACAGCGGCACAAGACTGGAAGCGGCAGTTCGGTTTACCTCTCTAGGGCTCATATCCTGCCAGCATCCCCAGGCACGACGTTTAGGTGCTGAGGTGGAACTGGACTACCGGGATCTCACCGCCAACCATGATGCAGGATTTACACTAAAGGCGAGTTCGGTCATCCTCAGCGCAAGGACCGGGCACTTCCCTGTTGTCACCTTTCAACTGCATGTACTTAATTTTGATAAAGTTTCCTGGCAAAATGTGGTCGGTCAACAGCCGTTTCACTTTTTGAAAATCGAAATGCCCGACGCCCGTGTATGGCAGCAGGGTGGATGGCTCAACGCTACCCCGTTGGCGGATATGTTTCCGCTGCTCCTGGACGTGCACGCTGGAACACCGGAGATCTCTGGTTATCACTATAATCGGGAGTGGAGCAATACCACACCGGTATCCGCTCTGCCGCTGCCTGTAATAGGACTTTGGAACCCGAAATCCGGGCACTACGCAGCATGGGACTTTATGCAAAACCGGCTTCTTACAAATAGTGAGCGGAATATCGCGGTAGGCTACTGTAATCGGCTCATATTACCCGCATCCGTACCCCAATACCTGGAGCCCTCACAGGTTCTGCCACCAGCCAGCCCAAACAAATGGCCTAACGAATCCCTGTCAACGCGAGTCGACCGCCGCAACGCATCACGGTTGATCTCGATGGTGTATCCCTATGGTGGAATTGGCTACCAGCAGTGCGTCTATCCTGGCATTCATGTTGCATTACATGCGTCTGCTCGCCTGATCTTTAGCGATAGCCTGCCATCCACAGACGACCCAAACAGTTTCCTGTGGGCGACCTATTGGCATGACAAGAATATCCGTAAGAGGCTTCCACGCGCGCCAATTACAGCGGACCTGGCGTTCCTGGGCAAGGCAGCTCATCTGGCAACCATACCAGATGGACCTACTGGCTCGCTATTTGGAGGGATTGGACACTTTGGTGTGCCAGGTACCACGCTCATTTCTGGCTGGGATCGTCAAGACGAGGGGGCCGTTGCAGCACCAGTTGCACACAAAGATACTGCGGCGCTTACAGCCCTGCGCATGGAAGCCATAAAGCTCGCAGCGGCCGCCATCCATTTCAAGGCCGGGGGACTTAACTGCATATACTGGAAACAGCCTCTCACCGGCAAATGGGTGTCGGCGTGGGGTGGTGCTCCAGTGACCACGCTGCACAACTCACCTGGCTTTACCGCTGCCCGATTACTGCTGGACCTCGCCTACTATGATAACGATCGCCAGTATCTACCGCTCGTCGACGGTGCCTTGAACTGGGCAAAGCAGATAGTATGGACCCGCGACGAATTCCCCGACGTTCCGTCGTCGCCTTTCGCCATAGGCGGTACTACGGCAGTAGCCTTCCTGCTAGATTACTATCAGGATTACCACAACGATCCCGAACGGCGAGAGAGCGCTTTGCAGGCACTTCAGCTCGCACACTCCTTTACCTACCGGTATATGGTGATGTGGGCAGGTGACAGTTCGCGCACAGACCGACTAGACAGTGCGTTTCTGTGGGAACCTAATTC
>JAJZFK010000553.1 GCA_021805405.1 bacterium | reverse complement strand
ATATGAATACGTGTTGCGATGTTTTGATTAAGGTCAATGGCTGCCTGAGCCGCATTCACAGCAGATCCAATAAGCTGTATGCTCTGGTAAACGTCGGCCAGATTAGACGCCTTCACCTGCAAAACGGGCACACCAGCCTTTAACAAGCCGGGAAGCAGGCGTGTATCCTCGCCCGCAACACAGATTACAAGATCTGGATTAGCAGCAAGTATTGGCTCTACGTCCGCACTCATCGCGTTAAAGTGTGGTTTCTTAGCCGCGGCCGCTGGGAATCTGCACGAGGTAGTATCCAGCACAAGCCGGTTTTGCACGCCAAGTTTGTAGAGGGTCTCCGTTATGCTTGGGGCTGCTGAAACGATTCTGTGTGGCACCGCAGGAAGCACAACGGTAGCACCTGTTGCATCTACAATATGGATAATGGCACCTGCAGCCGCTGGTATTGTGGCAGTCGCTGGCGGTCTGGCAGGGGGAGTGCAGCCATACAGTGCTACTACGACGGCAAGCACAGGCAGTATCAATTTCATGAGCGTAAACGAGGTGCCTTTCGCGTCGTTGTTGGAGGTGCACCCGGGCGCTCTGCCGATGGCGTGTTCGCCTCTTCCAGCAACGAGGCTACCTCGGGAGGCTTTAGTTTTCGCCACGTACCCGCAGCAAGATCGCGTAGTAATAGATGCCCAAATGCTATCCTGGACAACTCCTTGACGGGATGACCGACAGCCTGAAACATTCGCCGAACCTGACGGTTTCGGCCCTCGTAAATTGTCATTTCAATGATTGTACAGGCAGTTGCAGTATCGTAATCTATAAATTTGACTTCTGCGGGCAGCGTCATACCGTCCGTTAGTTCCACGCCTTCAGCAAGCCGCGTAGCTGTTTCGCGCGTTACAAATCCACGTACCCGAACCCTGTATGTCCGTGGGACGTGGTAGCGTGGATGAGTGAGCTTGTTCGCGAACTCGCCATCGTTAGTCATCAACAAAAGGCCGGAGGTGAGCGCATCCAGCCGGCCAACGGGATATACTCGTGTGCCCAGTTCCTGAATGAGCTCCATCACTGTGAATGCCGCATGTCTATCGGAAACGGTAGAATGACATCCCACAGGCTTATGTAACATAATATACACGGGGGGAGACGGGGCGTCCATAACGATTAGCCCGCCATCTACCCGTACCTGGTCCGTAGCCGGGTTAATACGCACACCCTGCTCATTAACGCGCTTTCCATTAACGGTAACGCGGCCCTGCGCGATCATCGCTTCGCAGGCCCGCCTCGATGCCACGCCGGCGTCGGCGAGCGCTTTGTGCAGCCGAGGTAATTCTAATTCCATACACCAAGGATACCAGAACTAGAGCCGATGTGAGCAATAATCTTATCGCGTCGGACATAGTAGGCCTTACAGGCGAACTTGTTGGTGGCAGATCCACGGTAGACGCAGCCGCCAACGAAACGGTCGCAAGGTCTGTTCCGCCCTGCATTGCCTCACCCACCGCAATGAATTTACCAGCTGTTACGGGTGCCTGAACAACGCCGGGCTGAGCGTAAAATCTCACTGGCGCCCTGGCGGCTCTTGGTACCACCACATATAAAGGCCGTGTTACAATGGCACTTACAGTGGATGCTGTGCCTCCAGCAACGTGGTAGGTCGCGACAGTTGCACCTGCAGGCAGCAGTTCCTTGCGTTCGAAATTATGAAAGCCATAATCCATTATGCTTTCTGTCTCTTTGACAAAATTGGGGCTGTGCAGCACTACAGATATCAGTTCCCAGCCGCCACGGGTGTCAGAGCCTACAAGGCAGTGCCCAGCGGCATCTGTCCAGCCTGTCTTAACGCCGTCCGCACCAGGAAAATGACCGACGAAATGGGTGTGGTTCACCATGATTTCGTCCTGTTTATCTATTGACCGGTGAATCCGCGCCCTCAAAAGGCGCACGACGTTTCGTATGCGCGGTACGCGCATAGCTGCAGCAGCAATAATTGCAAGGTCATGCGCAGTAGTATAGTGATCTGGAGCGGGTAACCCATTGGGATTTGCAAAATGTGTACGCGTACAGCCCATTTGGCGTGCCCTGATGTTCATCAGTTTTACAAACTGTGGAACGCTTCCGGCTACCGCATCCGCAGCGGCAACTGCACTGTCATTGGCAGATCGCAGGAGCATGGCTCGCAGGAGATCATGCGCTGTCACCTTTTCGCCAACTTTAAGATGCATCGAACATTCGTGGGTGTTCGCCGCATCTGCCCCGGCCACTATAATGGTATCTGGCGAAACGTGTTCACAAAAGAGAATGGCGGTCATCAACTTCGTGGTACTCGCCATGGGCAGTTCCCGGTTGGGATTGTGAGCCCAAAGCACGCGCCCCGTTTCTGCGTCAATCAAAATCGCACCACGGCTCTTAACTTCAGGGGGCGGCAGCGGCACAAAAGGACGCGGGTGCAGGGAATTCGCTGGTGCAGCTGCAATTGAGTTCGCCGTCGAGGCGAATATGATGGTGACTATTACTAAAAAGATGTTCGTCAACCATGAGGCACAAGGCTGTCGGGATTTTATTGCTAGATCTCCTGATGTCATTCTTAGGATGACCGTGTGGGCCATTGTAGCAGGTTTAAATAACGTATATCAATAGCTAATGGGACAGATTACCAGAAGATTGATCGTGCTAAATAACGATGGCTCAAAGGATTTCGTGCTTGTGGCACTCTGGTGACCACAGTTACACGTCCGCCCATGAGGTGTGTGATATTCCAGAGTGCAGCGATCAAATCTGCGCCGGCTGCCGTGTAAGATTGGTAAAT
>JAJZFK010000303.1 GCA_021805405.1 bacterium | reverse complement strand
TGCAGCAGCTGGGCCGGTGAAATGATGGCCTGTGCTAAGCTACCGACAACATCGTCGTTTTTACCCATTAATCAGCTGCTGGAAGTGGCTGAATAGCAAGTTTACAGCTCCCCCTTACGCAGGCTCTAGGGTGCCAAAATAAATGATAAGACATATTCTATATAACTCACGGTGTAGCACATGCTGTACCTGGAAGAGGTGCGTGATTTCATTGCTGGTATCGTTGGTTGGTGGTTTGCCGGCTATCAATTCCTGGCCTTCGAATTTCGCCCAATGAACTCGTTGCCTTACTGGCACCAGCCTGTACTCCTCGAGGCGGGCATGCGGCCAGCACGACTCTGCAATGTGAATGGAGTTAATACCATATCATGGGCTGACTTGGTGTTTCTCGTTACACCGCGATATTGGATCAATGCAATTGATACATCTGATCTGCGCGATAGAACCGTCCGGGGAACGGTCACTGTAACAGGGACGCGACATCCCAAGCAGGTTAACGTTTCGCTCGTAAACAACGGCAACACGCAGCCCACTGTAAGCGCAGTAGGGAATAGTAAAATACTCATCAACGTCCATCCCGATAGCGGGCTACCACATGTACTCTTGTACAACCTTAAGAGCCATGCGTATACTCGTGTGGACGGGGCACTCACTGGTAGGGGAAACTATTTGAGCCCGTCGTATGCCGTTATCGCGAAGGGCGGTGCGGTGATGTTGAACCAGCCCGGCAAACCGCCTCGTCAGCTATATAAGATGCCAATGAGCAGTTCCGCGTTACTGAATTTTGTGGCCACGTGTGATAACCGTGATGGGAATATGTGGGATTATGACCCGGCTACCGACCGGCTAGCCTATTCTACCTCTTACAATGCGGTAACCATGGTGGTGGGGGGCAAAGCGCGAACTTGGCACATTCCTGGCATCGTGGGTATCCATTATGTGTACCTTGAACCTGGTACCGACCACGTGTGGCTTTGCGAAGGGATGTTACTGGTTAACTGGTGCCTGGTGGTGTACCGCGATGACGGCAAACCACTGGGCCGTTCCGTACAGGGTGCAGGCATAATGCCGTGGTTCCAGCCCATTACCCAGAAAGAGTACCATATCATGCGCGAAACTATTCTGCGATCACACCTCAAACTAGGTTCAAACTGGTGACTGCGCGATGGTGCCGAAATGGCTTTATACAAAGCACACACGTGGGACATAGTTCATGAAAGTGAGGAAAGCTTACACCGATGCCGAGAGCGGTTTGTGCCTGCTGACCTATCGCTACTACAGCCCTGTGCACGGCACCTTCCTTACGCGAGACCCTAGCGGCGCTGAACTACAACTCTACGCCTACGCCAGGCAGAACCCGGTTACAGGCCATGACCCCAGCGGGCTGGCTGACATAATCGCTGTGCCGGGTCTTCCAGGATTTCCCGATCACGAATATGTAGAGTTCAATCTAATAAAGTGCCAGATTCCGGGCCATCCTTGTAAGAACCAACACAATGGCAGCAGTTATGGGTTTTGGCCGGCTGTTAGTCCGAGCATGAATTTCAGTTCGGGTTATCCGGGATATACACCTGGTCAATTGAATCAAGGTGGAAGCGGCAACGATCCCGATAACAGTGCGGGCGGAACGCCAGCGAGCGGGCTTCAACCATGATGATAATTTAGGTTTTGAGCTAGCACTTTGTGACTGCATAGCCCAATCGTCACAAAACCTACCGCACTACTCTTGCCCTATATACGTCTGCTACGATTGGGCGCGGGACATGTTTGAATGTGCGTCCTATGGTAGTGGAATGAACGGTTCCGAAATCGCAGAGCATTATGCGTGCTCTGCAGGCCATTTCATTTGGTTGACCTGGTGAGGAAAATATCGATGCAACGCCATGTGTCTAATTTTCTTGGTGCATACAGGCCACGTTACTTTATACTATATGCCATAGGCGGGCTTGGTCTTGCCATTTCGTGGTGGACCCACGGCTGTGCTGATCTGTATGCCCGAAGGTATAACCATCCGATGCTGCTTTGTTGGAAGGGGAAGATAGCGGAGGTTCACGATGGTATTCTGCAAGGGATCGCGCTACCGCAGCTTCCTAAACGGTACATACCGATCTCTGCGGCTGTATCGCAGACGGCGTTCTGCGTACTCGCGCGGTACACGCCACCGCCCACTAATGAACCATACGAACCTGGCTCATTCTCATTTGGTAACGATAAAGTACCCCCGGAGAAGGACTGTTTGCTCATTATCAAGGGCACTGGCCGACCCACAGTGACATTTTTTAACAAGTTCAACGGTCGCAATATTGTGCTAGGCGAGCGGTACGTGTACATTGCACAGCGGTCATATGACAACGGGTCTTCTACTCGCAGCGACACGCTTAGGGGGCATCTGGGATTAGTGACTGCTGTGAACATGAGTACCTTAGCTCGTGTGACGATACCCGGCAGCAAAGGTGTACGTGGCACACCTGGTGCCGGAAGTGTGGCAATTCTCCTGGACAACGGGACTGTAATGGTTTACCGGGATACGGTACCAATCCGGGTATTGAAGTTACCACTCAGCACGAATATAGGCGCTCGGCCGTGGGATTATGATGGCGCCACCTCAGCATTGGTATCCTTGAGCGGATCCGGTTCCTTTGAGACATTAAGGCTTTACAAAGAGCAAAGCGTAAAAGAGCTGCCTGTTCCTCAGGCAATTCCTGCACAGGCAACAATGTCGATTAGATTAGAGCCCGTTGTGGATAACGTATGGTGCCAAGTCATTTCGGATATTGCTTACACTCAAATCGCCGTTGTTTC
>JAJZFK010000252.1 GCA_021805405.1 bacterium | reverse complement strand
GCTCGATCCGCAGGATGTCGATTCGTACTACTTCGAGGGGGTATGTTACTCAGAGCTTAAGCAGTTTGACCAGGCCATCGCCGTGCTGCAGCAGGCCTTACAGGTGAATCCGCTGCATGCTTCCGCCACATTCAGCGCCATACCCGGCACCTGCAAGACACTACCCTCGCGAACGATGGCAAACCCCAGGAATTGCATAATCCATTGAGCGCCTATCGTGCTTATACGCTGTGCCATTACATCTGTAGGCGTTAGTACTGGTTCCGGAATAGGTGCAGCAAACAATAGGAACGCGAGTGGAAATCGAAGCTTCCGCCATAGTGGCATCCCATGCAATGCGATGACCGCGCCGCTTATCACCACAGGTAGAGCTGCCATTGCGATAAACCTGACGCGAAGATACCAACCCGCCCACTCTATTACAACGCCTACCACCGCGACCCAAAAGCCCAATACCGAAGGGCTTTTGGTAGTACCGCGGACCTGCTGATGCAGCAGGATTATCAATGCAAGGCTGATAGGGCCGATGAGGATGCAGAATGAGTACGTCTCCTGCGCTAGCCAGTAAGGTATAGTTTCCGCCAGCACAGGAATATATAGTAATAGCACCAGTGCTGCCACAAGCCAGGTATTCACCGGCCACGACCTTAGGTCATCAAGTATAGGCGCAATCCACGAGGTTGCGGCCCGAGGGCTTTCACTAAGTACCGTCTGGTTAATATCCTCTGGCACACCCGCATTATTGCTTGTCATTGAGGATTGGTCCTGTAGTTCAACGGATTATTGCTACGCTGACTAAAGTAATCGTCAATTATGGACGTAACTTTAGATCTGAAAACGGTCGTATCAAACTGTTGTGCGTGCGCCCGTATGAGCGCTGGATTAAAACGGGTGCATTCAAGCGTAATGATTGCATCGCACAAGCACTCCACGGTTTGTGCGCCAAACAGTATTCCCGACGCACCGTCTAACTGGGAGTCTAGCGCTCCACCTGCCGCGTAAGCTATAACTGGTCGGCCACATGCATTTGCCTCTACCGGCGATATACCGAAATCTTCCTGCCCAGGCATTATATACGCCTTGCATTCTGCCATAAGTTTTGTTAGCTGTGCATCCGGAACCCTACCAAGAAACTCTACCGTTGGACCTGCGAGCGAACGGAGATACTCATCCTGTCTGCCACTACCCACTACCTTTAGCGGTCGCTTCAGTTTGTTACACGCTTCTATCGCCAGGTCGAGCCGCTTGTACGGTGCAAAGCGGGCTGCTACCAGGTAATAGTCACCAACCGTTTCGGAAATGGTGAAGCGTTCTGTGTCTACCGGTGGGTAGATGATGTCACAATCCCGGCGATAGTACTTCTGAATTCGATCCGCTACAACCGAGGAATTCGCGACATGTTTGTCGACCCTTAGTTGCGCTACGGCATCCCACGTTCTAAGCTTATGGAGCGTGGGAGCAAGCAACAGCCGCAGCAGGGCAGGCATATTCTCGCGTTCAAGGTAAGCATGGTGCATCCATCCATACCTCATGGGTGTATGTACATAACAGAGGTGCAGCGCGTCCGGCCGGGTGATAACCCCCTTAGCAAATGCCGAGGACGAACTGATCACAAGGTCATATTCCGACATGTCAAACGACTCAAATGCTAGAGGATACAGCGGGAGAGCAACACGATGTGAGATCTTCTTTAGCGGAAGTTTCTGCATGAAGCTTGTTCTAATATCCCACGAACGCATAGCCGATGGCATAATTTCAGGCGAATACACGGATGTATAGACTGGAGCATCGGGAAACATGCCATGAAACTCTTCCACAACTTTTTCCGCGCCGCCGTTCTGTACCAGAAAATCATGCGCAATAGCGACTTTCATACAGGTCTCCACCCTTTGGCCACACGTTGAGTGCAGCCAAAGGGCAACTATTGATTTCTAGTAGTGTCCCGTAACCAGTCTGGCGGCACCGTCTAGTAAGTTAAGACCTGTTAGCGCACCCAGAACATCCGACAATCCAAACTTGTGGCCCCTCTTTGGTACGAATATGACCTCGCCTGGCTCAAGTACGATGTTACCCTTACCATCACCCTTCTCGATTGCCTGGATGTCGACATACTGCACACTGTAGAGCTTTTTGTCCCCGCTCACCTTCACGACCCGAATGTGAGAAAGGTCTGCGTCATGCGATGGACCCATTTGGGTGAGAGCATCTAGCAAGTGATCGCCTGGCTTAAGGTTGTAGTAACCAATCTGGTTGACTTCACCCAGGAAATACACGCGGTTCTTCACTTTGGGTATAAAAATACTGTCTCCTGGTTTTAGCACGATATTATTTGCCAGGTTGTTCTCATGGTACACGCCATATAGGCTCAGTGGGCGAGTTTTTCCATCCTGCGTTATCGTTGCGTCTTGAAGGTCGGCTTTTTCGCGGTCGAAATTACCTGCTTCCGCAACAGCCTCCATTACCGTCATCTGCTCATGATATTTGTACGCACCAGGACTTGTAACTTCGCCAGTGACCTCAACCATTGAGTGTCTCACCGGTAAATAGACGTTATCGCCCTCTTGCAGCAGTATGTTATCCGGCGATTGAGCTTTGTCCTCAGGGTGGCTAAGGTCAAGCGTTACAGACTGTCCATCTGCGTGTGTAACGACGACATGGGTAAGGTCTATGGTTCGCTGGTCACCACCTAGACGTGCAAGTGCATCTATGATGTGCATACCCACCTGCGGGTTTAAGTTTCCACTTAACGCACCATAGAACGAGATGGGGTGTTGACTGCGCTTCTGCGCCAGTGTCACGGTAAAG
>JAJZFK010000340.1 GCA_021805405.1 bacterium | reverse complement strand
GGCTATATTTGCGACGAAATGGCTGCCGCCCTCTCATACGGCATAGACGAAGGAGTGCGAAACGGTGACAGGCAGATCATGTTTCATAACACGATATAGTTTGGCAGGCTTTGGAGCTGGATGTCTCTTTGTCTTAACCGCATGGTGGCTGGAAGGTCTACGGTTACGCTCGGGCATTACGTTTCATAGCATTGTTCTCAGCCATCAGACCAGCGTACTGGTCTGGATTATTGACACCGCCCCACTCGTTTTAGGAGGCGCCGGTGCGATGTTGGGTAGCGTGTCGTTTAAGCTGAAATCCCAGATGCAGGATCTGGAAAAGCAGGTAGAAGCGCGCACGCACGAATTGTCAACTGCCAACTCATCGCTAGTTAAACAGCGTGATTCGTTTGCTCATCTAGCAGAGACGCTTCCGGTAGGTGTGATGCGTGTTAACAACGATGGCTTGCACCTTAATAGAGAGGCTCTAAAGATAACGGGCCGTAATGCGAACGAACGGTACTCGTGGAACGACTTTTGTGCTGCCATGCAGCGTGATCATGCTGCGCTGTTGGATATGCTGCACACGCACGCCCGATTGGGCCGACCCGCAAAACCGGAAATCATCTCGTTTAGCGATGCCGAAGGCATGGTGCGCGACCTGGAAATTAGCTGTGTTGTGGAAAACGATACTGAAGTGTGGGTGTTGCATGACCTTACCGAGATGGTAACAATGCAGAGGGATCTGCGAGAGAGCCGAGCTAGCAACATCGCCATGTTAGCCGCTTTACCAGACACATTTGTCACTGTGGGCAAAGATGGAGTTATACTCTCTGCATTTGGTACGGATGAGTTTTGCGACGCCTTCCCAGATTTTCACGCCGGCAATATACTGGATGCAGCCCTGCCCGAACGAGAATGTGAGTTGTTTCAACAGCTCGTAGGCACGTGTGTAACTGCGGGCGATGTACAATCGATGGAATTTAAGCACACCTGCAATGAGGACCCCGACGCCCAAAGCTGGTGGGACGTACGCGCAGTTAATCGGACTAACGAACTCCGTGTGCTGATAATACGCAACATTAGTGAACGAAAAGGCATTGAAGCTGCTCTGCAGCGCCTTGGTCGGCAGCACGAGTTAATGCTGGAGAGTATAGGCGAAGGTGTGTACAGCATTGACGAGCATGGAATTTGCAACTCTGTAAACAACGAGTCTTGTAATCTTCTCGGGTACACAGCCGACGAGATGATAGGAAGCAACGTGCATGACCTGGTTCACCATTCACACGAGGATGGAACGGCATACCCTGTAGAGGTCTGCCCTATTTACCAGTGTATGCACGGATGTTACAAAGGCAAGACTGCCGATGACGTATTTTGGCGGAAAGACGGAACGGCGCTTCCGGTTGAATACATTGCTACTCCAATGTTTGAGAACGGTAAGCTAGTAGGAGCGGTCGTCTGCTTCATGGACATTACTGAACGTAAACAGCTTGAGTTACAGCTGCGCCAACAGCTCGAGCGTGAAAAGGCTTCCAGCGTGCAACTTGAGGCTCAGCGAAGTGAAATGGAGAGCCAGCAACACGAGCTTATCGAGGTCAATCACAAATTAGAGGCGTTTAATGCAAAACTGGAGCGGCAGGCAGCAGAGGATGGCCTTACTGGTTTGCAGAACCACATTGCGTTTCAGGATGCGCTGTACCGGGAGATAAGCCGTTGCCAGCGATACGGCAGCAAGGTTTCTCTTGTCATGCTGGACGTTGATCATTTCAAGCACTTTAACGATACCTATGGTCATCCAGGTGGTGATGAGATTTTAAGGCAGGTTGCGCGAACTATAGAGGGTGTAATTCGCACATGCGATATTGCCGCTCGATACGGTGGAGAGGAGTTTGCGATTATACTCCCTGAGACCAACGAAGGGCAGTCGAGAGTTGCCGCCGAGCGCATTCGTGCAGCTATAGAAGGGGCAGATTGGCCGTTGCGCGCAGTTACTGTAAGTGTGGGCGTCGCCACCTTTGGTGAAGCAGCAGAGACCACGGCGTTGCTTGTCTCCAACGCCGACAGGGCACTGTATTGCTCGAAACATAGTGGCAGAAACTGTGTTACCCACGCTTCGGATATGGACGCAGGCATGAAATCCGAGGCAAGCAGCCGGCCCTACACCGATGTGTTAAAATCGATTTTTACGGCGCAGGAGGATATAAGGTTATCCGCACAGGAGCAGGTGAAGGACGTTCTTCTGGAGAGCTATGATCGAACGATTTTAACGTGGGGAAGACTGCTCGACTCTAGTGATCCGCTGGCCCGCGGTCGCAGTGCCCGGCTGTGCGAACTGGTAGAGCGTCTCGCTCGGCTCGCAGGTCTTAACGAGGAGGAGGTGCTCTATGCCAGGTGGGGTTCGCTCTTGCACAATATTGGAGAGATTAGCCTCATGCGTTCGCAGCCAGGGACAGGACGTCAAACCGCAGCGGCTCGCGAAAGCGTTTTAAGGCAGCATCCACAGATAGCATATGAGTTCATGATGACGGTACCACTACTCATGCCAGCGGTAGACATACCCTATTGTCATCATGAACGCTGGGATGGTGCGGGATTTCCAAGGGGAATTAAAGGCGACGAGATTCCACTGACTGCCCGCCTGTTTGCGGCTGCTAGTCACTACGACCGGCTAGTTACCGGTACGGCGGATCATGACGGCCTGTCACACGAGGATGTAGTAGCGCAACTCAACGACGCGGCAGGAAAATCTCTAGACCCGCGTGCTGTGAGGTTGCTCATAAAAATGGTAAGTCCTCATGAGGTTGGCACTGAACTTGCCGCTTAAGTA
>JAJZFK010000494.1 GCA_021805405.1 bacterium | reverse complement strand
CCCCGCCCGTGCGCGAGCGCGCACTGCACGCAGTGTTCATAACTTTAGCCAGGTTCTGGGGTACTTCCCACGAAGCGCAAAGTCCGTCACCAGTTCCTAATCAAGCGCTGGTAGCCCGCATCCGCGAAGTTATCAGGCGCAGAGTTTCGTGTGTCGACCAGGAGGAAGAAGAGGGAGTGCTCGCCGATTTCGACTCCCTCTGGAAATTCTGGCGAGATTGGGAACCTCAGGAATATGGCGCTCTAGCCGGGGAACATAGAACCAACAACGCACTGATGGTTGCAGTATCTGACGTTGTGGGTGCCGGAGACCATAGCTTCAGGAGCCTGCCAACTCCAACTTCTATGCGCAGCGTTGAGCCACCGTGTACGGGTGAGATCGTAAAATCGTCTAAAAGAGGAGACTGATGTAGTGTTACGTACGTTGCGGCGATCTCAATTAGTGAGCTATTTCGGCGTAGGAGCAATGATCGACTTCCCCGATGGCGTCACCCTTATGACAGCAGGTATAGACTCGTGGTACAAATTCATTGATAATAATGACATCGAGCCGTTTCGTGTCGTAGAGGAACGTTTGCAGGAACAGCTAGGCGTTGCAGAGTTTCGGCTTCCACCAGACTCGGCGAGTTTTGGCAGACCAAAATCTCTTCGTCACCTTCGTATACCTCTCTACACCTTTCCTCGATGGCACTATTGCGCACATTGCGGCGTCATGAAGTTCCTTCCGCTCTGTAGCGAACCACATCGCTGCACAGGGCGACGATATACGGGCGGCGAAAATTGCGCCACTTTACCGGCAAGTCGCCGCGAAGTCATGCGTGCTATGCGCATCGTAGCAGTTTGCGCGCGGCATGGCCACATTCAAGACTTCCCCTTTCTAGAGTGGGTACACCGCTCAAAGGGGCATACTGATTCGTGTGAGATGCGCTTCCTGGTCGGCGATCACACTACGAACCTCAGTTCTCTACGAATCACCTGTTCATGTGGCGAGAGCAGGGACCTTAAAGACATCCACACACCCGGTGTACTCGCACAAATGGATATACGCTGCAGCGGGCACCGGCCGTGGCTGGGTCCAAATTATAACCCCTCTACGTGCGGTGACGAGCTCATTGCTATAGAACGAGGTGCCTCCAACGTCTACTTTCCTGCTACCATAGACGCGATTTTTCTTCCGCAAGCAGCTCAGGGCGAAACTGAATTCGAAGTCGCAATGAAATCGAGAATAGGGCAACGGTTGTTGTACGACGCTGATACCGACAGTGATGGCTTTGTGAGGGATTGCGAACTAATTTGTGAAACCAACGGCATCTCCTCGCTTCGTTACGCGTCATTCCTCCAGTTCGCGCGAGAATCAGTGCTTGCGCGGAACGAGTCCCTAGCACGAGGGAACGATGAAGGTGACAGCATCGGCCGTACGCGAGCTGAAGGTGCACTACGCAAGCCGGAGTTTCACGTTCTGTCTGCAGGAATTAGTGAAGACGCCAAACAGCTACAGTGCCAAAAAATAGATATTGACCGTTATGGTACGCCTTTAGACGAAATCTTCGCGGGAATTACCTTGGTCCACAAACTTCGGGCTACACGTGTGTTTACCGGTTTCACCAGGTACCGCCCGCCAAGCACGCCTACCGACGCCGATTCACGTGCTCTCAGCTTTAGAGCCGTGGACTGGCTGCCGGCCATCGTAGTGCATGGGGAGGGTCTATTTCTTGAAATTCGCCCAGACCTGCTCGCAGGTTGGAGCAGTCTACCCCCGGTAATTCAACGCACGGAAGCGATACGAGAGGTAGCACAACGTACCGGTTCGCTTTCACCTATTGCTCTCTCGTCGGCACGTATTGCTCTACACACCTTTGCCCATATACTTATCAACCAGTTTGCCACGGAGTCAGGATATGGAAGTTCCTCACTACGCGAGAGAATATACTGCGATACCAGTAGAGCGAATGAGATGTACGGCATTCTAATTTACACTGCTGCAGGTGACAGCGCTGGTACGCTTGGTGGTCTGGTACGTCAGGGCAAACCCGACAGGCTGGTAAATACGGTGGTGCGTGCACTAGATCATGCTCGGTGGTGTTCATACGACCCGGTTTGTATAGAGACGAATTCGCCTACACACAACAGCCTCACTCTCGCCGCCTGTCATGGCTGCGCCCTACTACCAGAAACCTCGTGCGAGTGCAATAACCAGTACCTGGATCGAGCCATGCTAATTGGGTTGCCGCATGAACCAGAGTTGGGGCTATTTTCAGCAATTCTGGATGAACAACTTG
Source organism: bacterium (assembly GCA_021805405.1). Lineage (GTDB taxonomy): Bacteria > Armatimonadota > Chthonomonadetes > Chthonomonadales > Chthonomonadaceae > JAJZFK01. The sequence goes on along the minus strand of JAJZFK010000494.1, from coordinate 531 downwards.
CGGTGTACACTAGCGAATAACCACTAGCGAGTGTAGCAATCGATGTACTGGTTGTACAAACTGCGCTGGTACAGGGATTGCTTCGCCCGGTGAGCGGTTTGGAGCCCGGGAATAAACAATCTCGCACTTGTGGTAAACTTGCATCTCTGCTTATGCGGTTAGGCAAATAAGCTCCAACGTCTATGGCTGAACGGCTTGGGAGACATTACCATGTGCGGTCGATACCTGCTTACCCACTCGGCGGCGGATATCGCTGCGTTTTTCCGTACAATACCCACACCCGCGGAATACGCGTCCGGAAGGAATATTTCCCCTATGCAGTCGATCCTCGTGGTGACCGGGGGAGACGAACCACGGCTTACTGCGATGCGTTGGGGCATCATGCCGTATTGGGCAAATGCGCCACGCAGTAACCGACCGGTAATTAACGCCAGGAGCGAAACCGTCACGGAGAAACCTTTGTTTCGCGACCTGCTTCAGGCCAATAGGTGCGTGGTGCCCGCCAGCGGCTATTACGAATGGCCAAAAAGC
>JAJZFK010000464.1 GCA_021805405.1 bacterium | reverse complement strand
GCCTTCCAACGAGGGCCGAGGGTATGTGCTGCGATACATCATGCGCCGGGCAATTCGGTATGGTAAAAAGGTGCTGGGCTTCGAAAACCCTTTCCTGACGGATATTGTGCCAAGCATAATTGGACAGATGGGCGGGTTTTATAGCGAGCTGGTTGAACGGCAGGCCCTCATTCTGCAAACGATACGAGCAGAGGAAGAGCAGTTCGGTCGAACCCTGGATAGAGGATTGAAAATTCTCGATAGTGTACTAAGCTCCGAGTCCGTACAGGAGACGAGAGTGCTAGCAGGCCAGGATGCTTTCGACCTCTACAGTACGTATGGATTTCCAATCAAGCTTACCCAGGACGTTGCTGCGGAGCGCGAGATACTCGTTGACATCGCTGGCTTTGAGCAGGCGATGAGCGCACAACGTCATCAGTCGCAGCAGCACAGCAGCATCGAAAAAGACGTTTTTTCGGCCGCATCAATGCAGGCCGCACCAGGTAGCGAGCTAGAAGCTACTACGTTTGTCGGCTATGACGAGAGCGCAACGCAGACTACTATTTCCGCCATTTACGCCGACCGTGGGCGTATCGCTTCCGCGAGGCCCGGTGATCAGGTAACAGTTGCTATGCCTGTGACACCCTTCTACGCCGAGAGCGGGGGACAGGTGGGAGACACCGGGTGGCTTACCGCTGACAGTGACGGCGTTGCCTGTGCGCTTCGTGCGGAGGTGCTAGATACCCGCAAAACTGCCACTGGTGTGTTCCTTCACACAGTGAAGCTCCTGGAGGGCGAGCTGACAGAAGGGCAAATAGTACGTGCGCAGGTGGATATTGCACGTCGACGTGCTATTACACGCAACCACACCGCGACGCACCTGCTGCAGGCTGCATTACGCAGGGTGCTGGGCGACCACGTCCATCAAAAAGGCTCGCGGGTGGCTCCAGATCGGCTACGCTTTGACTTCACACATAATCAGTCGGTTACATACGACCAACGTACGGAAGTTGAGCGCCTTGTGAACGAGTGGGCACTTGCTGATGAAGACGTCACCGTTTATCGCGATGTACCAATCGACGAGGCAAAGCAGCGCGGAGCTATGGCCCTGTTTGGTGAGAAATACGGTGATTCTGTGCGCATGGTGGAGGTTCCAGGAATCAGCCTTGAGCTTTGCGGTGGTATTCATATTAGGCATACCTCCTCCATTGGCCTGTTCAAAATTGTATCGGAGACTGGCAGTAGTTCGGGTGTTCGGCGTATTGAAGCGGTAACTGGTGCGGCAGCCTACCAGCGCGTAGTGGAGCTGGAGATTGCCACGTCGCGAACTGCTGCAGCCCTCAAAACATCCGGCGATATCTACTCCGCAGTTGAAAAGCTGTTGCAGCAACGGCGCGATCTTGAAAAGCAGGTAAAGGATTTGCAAGCAGGATCAAAAGTCAATGCATCGCTTCCAGATCCAGTCTATGTTGATGATGTACCTGTGCTTACTGCGATACTTAGCGTGACCGATGCCAGTCAGCTTGCGGATCGCACAGATGCGGCTGCTCAGCAGTTGAAAAGCGGTGTTGTAGTATTTGGCGCAGAACTCGATGGAAAAGTCATTTTTGCAGCCAGGGTTACCGCAGAGCTTATTGGCAGAGGGCTGAATGCCGGTCGCCTTGTGAAGGAAGCTGCCCGTATGACAGGTGGCGGGGGTGGAGGACGTGCCGATTTTGCGACTGCGGGCGGTCGGGATGTTACCCAATTGAAGGAAGCGCTGAGCATAATTCCGGATAGAGTGGCAGCGGAGCTTAATGAGGTTTCCCGGTAACCAAAATCACAGCAGAATTTAAGGGCCAAGGCAGGTTACCTGGTTTGGCCCTTTACCATGTTAGACCGAACTACAGGCTATTTGCCCATACCCTTCAGCGTCTGTAGGCACTTGCTGGCGCATTCAAGCGGAGGATAAGCATAGCTTTCCTGCTCCACAATATAGTAGCGAGTGCCACCAATAGTCTCGCACAGGTTGAAGATAGTTGGCCAATCCACGTTACCTTCGCCGATAAGCGCGGTGTCGTTGGTTGCGGAGTACTCTTTAAGGTGAACAGTTAACGCCCGATGGGGATACCGCTGCAGGAATGGGGCTGCATCAGCCTTACCGTGGAGTGCGTTGCCCACATCAAACTGCATTACTACGTCTTCAGTGGTGTTTCCAAAGAAGATATCCCATGGCAGCTCGCCGTCCAGTTCCTGAAACTCCATCGAGTGATTATGGTAACCAGTTTTCAGCCCTAGTGGCTTTAGTCGCTGAGCAATTTCATTCATGTCACCAGCGGTTCGCAACCAGGCCTCTTTTGATGAAGTTCTGTCATGTGATAGACCAGGAACAATGAGGTACTCGTTGCCTAACACCTGGTGAAACTCGGCAGTTTCCGCCAGGCGGTCGCCCAGAAGCGTGTCAATCATAATGTGCGAGCCACAGCATTTCAGGCCGAGATCGTCAAGCATCTTGCGCAGTTCTGCAGCACTAAAGTTATAGTAACCTGCAAACTCTACTGCCTCATAACCCATCGCGGCTACTGCCTTCAGCACGCTAGGTAGGTCCTTAGCACAATCCTCCCGTACAGAGTAGAGTTGCAATCCAATAGGTATTCGTGCCATTTCTATGCTCCTTTGCCCAGTTCATTATCCAGTGTAATTGTCATACCATTCGTGAAGTAATCGCCGCGCGCCAACCTTGTCCTGTTGATTAAGAACGCCATCTACAACCTTGTCGGTAAGGAAATTCTTGGCTTTTGCGACGAGCGGGCCACCGGTAATCTGCAGAATCTCCATAATCTCACGTCCA
>JAJZFK010000458.1 GCA_021805405.1 bacterium | reverse complement strand
TAGCCCTTGTGGAGGTCTAGAAAACCTCGATAGCTCTGCCCGAGGTTATCGAAAAATGCCATTTGGCCAACTGGTGCGCACTGGAGTTTTGACTGGTTAGCCACATGACTAACATAACCTAACCAAACCTCCATGCTTCCGTTTACGCCGTTGTAGCGGCTCGACAGTTCTCGCCCTATTCGCGGTATACGTAAACCCAGCCGCGTCACGATTGTCGCTAACCCGTCATGGGGCACAAAGCTGCAGTCACTGCCATATCGCACACCTACCAGCCAGGATGCTGCCACGTGCGGGTCGTTCTGAATCTGCAGTTTTCGCCGTTGAATGGTTTCAACAAGAACAATAGTGCCCAGAATAACGACAGCCAACGACATGGAAGGAACCAACACCTTTAACAGTGCTGGCACCCTTGAAGGCGGTCCGTATGCCGCCGGGGGCGCTTGTAATCCCCCGGATGTACCTTCCGCACTTACCTCGTTGTCGTTTTCCATTAGGATCCTATAGGTGCATGGCCGCACGCACAAACTTCATGGTAGCTTCTGCAGCCTCACGGGCCTTGTCGGCACCACGCTTCAGGACTCTGTCTAGCTCGGCCGGATCGTTAAGTAAATCATTACGTCTGCGACGCATAGGCTCAAGGACACCGTTAAGAATCTCGGTGAGTTCAGCCTTGTTCTGCATGCAGCCCCTAATGCCCTGTCTGTCTTCATCCCACGACGTAATGTAACCCTGCGAATCATAAAGCTTGCGTAGCTGGCACACTGCACATTGCTCCGGTACGCCAGGATCACTCTTGCGCATTTTGGTTGGAGTAGTAAACGCTTCTTTTACCTTACGGGCAACTGTATCTGCGTCATCGCTTATGTAGATGGCGTTACCATAACTCTTACTCATCTTGCGACCATCAATTCCTGGCACTACACCGGTGTCTTCCGTAATAAGTGCCTGCGGTTCCGGAAAAGTTTCGCCGTATAACCGGTTAAACCGGCGCGCCAGTTCACGACTAATCTCCAGATGCGCAGCCTGATCACGGCCTACGGGAACTGCAGTGGCGCGATATAGCAAGATGTCTGCTGCCTGTAGTACAGGGTATCCCAATAGGCCATAAGAGATGGACTCATCACCTTCGCCTCGCTCCTGCAGTAGGTCGCGCTTTTCTTTGTAGGTTGGCACGCGCTCAACCCAACCAACAGGTGTAATCATGGAGAGGAGAAGATGCAGCTCCGCATGTTCCTTAACATGGCTCTGGATAAATATTGCACACTTATCGGGATCTAACCCGGCGGCTATGTAGTCGGCTGCTACCTGGCGGCACGCTGGTCCAATCGCTTCAGTGTCATGATATCTGGTAGTTAGGGCGTGCCAATCCACGATACAGCAGTACATGTGGTAATCGTCCTGCAAACGCACCCAGGTACGTAGTGCACCCTCAAGATTACCAAGATGCAGTGCACCGGTACCTGTAGGCTGCATACCACTCAGGAGTCGTTTTTTGTCTGATATTTGTTGCTGCATGGCGGAAGTTGACACCTCATTAGCCTTTCATATAGATCGCTGCTAGTGTAGACCGGTTATCAATGACGTTGCATTTTGAATGGCTGGGCCAATTATTGGTCCAATAATCTGGCCACCGAAAAAGAACATGGCAAGCAGAAAAAACGGCCCATACTGATTCATGACTTTCATATACTGGTAAGACTGGTGCTCAGGAAGAAGTGCCGCAACTACCTTGGAACCATCGAGCGGTACTATGGGAATAAGGTTGAAGAAGAACAATAGCAGGTTGATACCAAGTGCTGCCATCACCAGGCGCGAAAGAACGTAATCTGCCCCCACCGTTGCAGTGATCCAGCTTGTCGCACTCGCAGCAAGGGAAATGCGAACAATGAGGCCAAATACCACTGCAAGCAACAGGTTCATAACAGGACCAGCAATCGCCACGATAAGCATATCGCGGCGTGGTTTCCTGAACGCACCTGGATTGACAATGACAGGCTTGCCCCAGCCAATTCCTACACCAGCCAATACAGTTATCACCATGAAGGCAAACCCTAATGGGTCCAGATGCTTATCTGGCCACAGCGTAATTCGGCCTGCCCTACGCGGCCCGGGGTCACCAAGATAATCTGCAGCAAGCGCATGACCAAGCTCATGTAGCGAAACGCTCATGACCAGCACGACCATCATTATAGTAAATTGCCGTAAATGAAACGGCGAACCAAACGCCATCACAATGCCTCCTAACGAAGTGCCGAACTCGCTCTTAAATAGGGCGGTACAACCTCGTTCCTCAGCAGGTCGTCCAGTGTTTGCCGTTTTACAATCACCTCTGCTTGGCCCTCATTTACAAGCACGACCGGCGGCCGCAAAAACCGATTGTAATTGCTCGCCATCACAAAATTATAGGCTCCCGTTGTTTGAACCGCAAGTACATCCCCGGTGCGCGGGGATGGCAGGTTTACATCCCAAATCAGGATGTCTGTCTCGCAGTGCTTACCGGCAATCGTCACCGTTGTGTCCGCCGATTCTGATGCACGGTTGGCGAGCAGACAGGAGTACACTGCCTCGTAGAGTTGGGGCCTGGGATTATCGGAAAGCCCCCCATCAATGGTTACGTATGTCCGCGTATTTCCTGTTTCATCCACAGGCACTGTTTTTATTGCGCCAACAGTGTACAAGGTGGTACCGGCCTCACCAACAATGGCTCTACCGGGCTCTTGCTGCAGTTCGGGATAGGGAAGCCCGGCGGCGTCCAGCATCGATTTTAACGGACCAGTAACTGCTTCCGCAAATTCGTCATACGATGGTGGCTTG
>JAJZFK010000472.1 GCA_021805405.1 bacterium | reverse complement strand
AATAGGGTAGCCCGCCCACATAGATGCGCTTTGCCATAGTTGTTCACACTCCTCAATTAGGGACCTGGCACGAAATTCTAATTTGATAATATCGTGCCCATTAACACGCGGTCACGTGTTGATACGAACAGGAGCAGAAACCATCAGACAAGTGGGGGGCGATTCGACCATCCGAAACACCAACACTCTCGCAGGCACAACTTCGCTCGTTCAGATACCGTGAAACCGTTCGAATATAGTATATCAGGCATTGACCATAGTGTCAAGCGATTATTTATGTTTGCGGCTCATATTTTATACAAAATTTGCTTTAATACTTCTAAAGCAGGTGATTCGCACAACATTCGCTCCCGGCCGGTATGGTTACCGGGTTGGGTCGCCGCATTTTGGCTCATTTAGCAGCTTGCAGTGCCAGGGTGAGGGATTGAAACAGTGGGAGACCATCCGCAGAACCCAGGAGTGAACTACATGCCCGTTCTGGGTGCGGCATCATACCTAGCACGTTTCGTCCCTCGCTGCAGATTCCTGCAATGTTGTTAAGGCTGCCGTTGGGGTTTGCATCACGTGATTCTTCCGCGGTACCCGTATATCGGAATATAACTCGGCTGCTGCTCTCGAGCTCGTCGAGTACTTCCTGCTCGGCTACATAGCATCCTTCCCCGTGCGCAATAGGAATGCTTGCGACTGCACCCTTGTCGTATTTCACAGTAAACGGTGTGTCTGTATTTTCAACTCGTACCTGGACATGGTGGCAAATAAACTTGCAATTCGCGTTACGAACCAATGCACCTGGCAGCATATGAGCTTCGCAGAGGATCTGAAATCCGTTACAAATCCCTAGCACGATGCCACCGCGTGACGCGTGGGTTTGCACGGCATCCATCACTGGAGCGAAGCGCGCCACGGCTCCGCAACGTAAATAGTCGCCGTAGGAAAAGCCACCTGGCAACACAATGATGTCGCTTCCTTTGAGGTCGCGATCCTCGTGCCACAGGTATTCGACATCACACTGCAGTATGTCTTTAATGACGTGAAACGCATCCTGGTCGCAATTGGAACCTGGGAAACGGATTACGCCAAATCGCGGTGATTTGCTCACCGCAGCACCTCGATCTCATAGTTTTCAATGACGGTGTTGGCAAGGAACCTCTGGCACATCTCACGAACCTGGTCATGGGGATTGGTGGTGCCATCCGCAAGGTTAAGCTCAATCACCTTGCCAATACGAACACCCTCCACTTCCGCATAACCCAGTGCATGAAGGCCATCCTGCACCACCTTGCCCTGTGCATCCAACAGGCTGGGTTTCAGTGTAACCAGCACTTTTACTTTCTGCATCTGTTCTCCTGCGCTGCCTGTGCGTCGTTCGATCCTGTTAAAGCCATGAATGTCGCAACCGCTACTTCCTGTGCTATGCCGTCTACCTGCACGGTTTTAATTCGACTAGTGTGCCCCTTAAGCAGAGTAACGCGACCCGGTGAAACGCTAAGAGCCTCTGCTATTAGTTTTATGAGAGCCAGATTAGCAGCCCCATCTACAGGGGGTGCTGCAACCCTGGCCTGTAGCACACCATCCCTTATCGCAGTGATGGCGTTGCGGCCGCCACGCGGTGTAATCCGCACCGACAATCGTGCAATGTCAGTCAATCCGCAGTATCCTCTGTTGGTCCCGAATTTAGTAGTGCCGTTTCTCTTCCCACTTCCAGGCGGTCGCGATGATCGCGTCGAGGCTCTGGAAGGTAGGCACCCAGCCTAACACGGAGCGCGCTTTGCCCGCACTCGCTACAAGGCGGGGTGGGTCTCCCGCCCGACGAGGTTCATTTACACGCTTGATGGGTCGGCCCGAGACCTTCTCGCATATCTCTAGCACTTCGTTAACAGAGTATCCCTGTTCGCTGCCCAGGTTAAATATTTCGCTTTCGCCGCCGGCCCGCAATCGCTCCAGCGCAAGTTGATGTGCCTGTGCAAGGTCGAGAATGTGGATGTAGTCCCTTATGCACGTTCCATCCGGTGTATCGTAGTCGGTACCGAAAACGGAAATGTGCGACCGTTTCCCCTGAGCTACCTGAAGCGCAATGGGTATGAGGTGTGTTTCTGGATCGTGACTTTCGCCTATTCGGCCCTCGGGATCGCCACCGGCAGCGTTGAAATACCGTAGGGCAGTGAACTTGAAGTTATAGGCAAGCGAGTAGGCCTTGAGTATCTGTTCCACGAAATACTTGCTCTGACCATAGGGATTTATTGGTGCCTGAGGGTGGTTTTCGTCCATCGGCACGTAAACCGGGTTGCCATACGTAGCGCAAGTAGAGCTGAATATAAAATTAGTAACACCGTGCTTGCGCATGGCTTCCAACACGGCAAGAGCTGCCACGGTATTATTCAGATAGTATTTCGCAGGATCCGTCACAGACTCGCCAACGTAGGCGTATGCTGCAAAGTGCACAACAGCATCAATGGGATAGCGCGTAAAGATATCGTCTAATAGTTGCTGGTCGCCCATATCGCCTACGATAAGTGGTACACCAGCAGGCACTGCCTCCTTGTGGCCATATACCAGGTTATCTAGTACAACAGGCTGTTCGCCGTGTTCCTTGCAATAGAGTACAAAGTGGCTGCCAATATAGCCTGCTCCACCTGTTACCAGTATCATTTAGTGAGATCCTCTCAATCCGTAAATCTGTATTTCAGGATGGTCCAAATTGCCTGTACGCCATCTTTCCATCCAATTTTCTTGCCTTCATCATAATCACGGCCGCTATAAGAGATAGGTACTTCGTAGACGCGGCATCGGCGTTTTGCGACCTTTGCGGTGATTTCTGGT
>JAJZFK010000319.1 GCA_021805405.1 bacterium | reverse complement strand
TGGTGTTTTTGAAATCGACCGTTCGACCCTGACCATCTGTAAGTCGCCCATCATCGAGCAGTTGCAACAGCGCGTTGAAAACATCCGGGTGAGCTTTCTCTACCTCATCAAACAGGACTACCGAGTAAGGTTTGCGTCGCACGGTTTCGGTGAGCTGCCCCCCCTCATCATAGCCTACGTATCCGGGAGGAGCACCAATAAGTCGAGAGACCGAGTGCTTCTCCATATACTCACTCATGTCTATGCGCACCATTGCCCGCTCGTCGTCAAACAGGAATTCGGCAAGCGCGCGAGCCAGTTCCGTTTTGCCAACGCCGGTAGGACCCAGGAAGAGGAAGCTACCAATTGGGCGTGCAACATCCGATAGACCTGACCTTGAGCGACGCACAGAATTTGCAACCGCTACAATTGCGTCATCCTGGCCAATTACACGGTCGTGCAGGCGCTCCTCCATGTGCAGCAGTTTGTGCATCTCGCCCTCTAGCAGGCGGCTCACTGGGATACCAGTCCATTTGCCTACTATTTCCGCTATGTCGTCAGCAGTGACCTCCTCTTTCAGGAGGGGGTCTCCATCACCCTGAACCTCCTGAAGCGCCTTCTGCTGTTCTTCCAGTTGACGTGCCAGCGTATGCATCGTTCCGTATTGCAGCTCAGCTGCCTTCCCAAGATCACCTTCGCGCTCTGCAGCTTCAGCTGCAAGCCGTGTCTGTTCGATGTCCTGTTTAGTTTTGCTGATCTTGGAGATGACCCGCTTTTCGTTTTCCCAGCGAGCCTTAAGGTGGCTGGCCTGCTCATGTAGTTCGCTGAGCTCCTCTTCCAGCTTTGCTTTTCGCTCTATACCGGCGTCATCTGTTTCACGGGCTAGCGCCACTTTCTCAATTTCAAGTTGGCGAATTCGCCGCTCTACCGTGTCAATTTCTGCGGGCATGGAGTCGATTTCGATTCGGAGCCTGGACGCCGCCTCGTCTACCAGGTCAACTGCCTTGTCTGGCAGAAAACGATCGGTAATGTACCGCTGCGAGAGTACGGCTGCCGACACCAGTGCGCTGTCCATAATGCGAATACCATGGTGAACCTCGTACTTCTCCTTCAGCCCGCGCAAGATGGCAATCGTTGCTTCTACCGAAGGCTCTGCTACCATCACTGGCTGGAACCTTCGTTCCAGGGCTGCGTCCTTTTCAATATGCTTGCGGTACTCATCCAACGTTGTTGCACCAACACACCTCAGTTCACCACGGGCGAGCATCGGCTTCAGCATGTTCGATGCATCCATGGCACCCTCGCCTGCACCTGCGCCCACAATGGTATGCATCTCATCGATGAAAAGTATGACGTCTCCCTCGGCCTCCTTGATTTCTGCGAGTACTGCCTTTAACCGCTCCTCGAATTCACCCCGGTATTTCGCACCGGCTATAAGCGCACCCATATCGAGGGCCACTACACGTTTATCCTTAAGGCCCTCCGGTACATCGCCCTCGACGATGCGCTGAGCGAGTCCCTCTACAATGGCGGTTTTTCCCACACCTGGCTCGCCAATGAGCACCGGGTTGTTCTTAGTTCGCCGGGAGAGAACCTGTATGACCCTGCGTATCTCTTCATCGCGCCCAATGACTGGATCCAGTTTCTGCTTACGGGCCGATTCTGTAAGGTCGCGACCGTAGCGCTCTAGTGCCTGGTACTTGTCTTCCGGGTTTTGGTCGGTAACGCGCTGATTGCCTCTCAGTTCACGAAGTGCCTGCAGTACCCTGTCATGGGTAATTCGGTTACTCTTCAACAGCCCAGCAAGTGGTTCCTGACGATCTGCGGTGATCGCTATGAGCATGTGCTCAGTGCTTACAAACTCGTCCGACATGCGCTCAGCTTCGGAGAAGGCACCCTGAATGACCTGCTGCAACCTGGTGGAGAGGCGTGACGCCAGCTCGGCCGAACCAGTTACAGTTGGCAGCCTATCCAATTCACTGCTTATCTGCTGTGTAAGTAGGGAGGTGTTCACATCCATTTTCTGTAATAGCGGTACTGTCACCCCATCGGCCTGATTCAGGAGCGCGGATAGCAGGTGCTCTACCTCTACGTGAACATTGTGGTGTTTTAGTGCTGTCTGTTGTGCGTCCGACAAGGCTTCTTGTGCCCTCATCGTCAGCTTGTCCATTCTCATTGCGCTTATTCCCCCGAGTTTAGTATCTCTAAAGAATTATTATACTTGGTTGTACTATTGTTACTTTACTTTAGTGCCTTATTGTTAAGTTCCGTCAATTCCTGGCAAATCAGTAGGAATTTTGGTAGAACGAAGTTCCCAGTGTGCTCGGCCATTGGCGTTAGCGATCAGGTTCTCGTTATGATGTGCTACGACCGTGATTAGCTGCGGCCTCGGTTAGTGGATTAACCAACGAAGGCGCGATGCAGGGTGATAGAGAGAGCCTCTGCTTAGTTTTCGGCTATGGCTGGCAGCCGTCGTAGATTACAGGGCAGATATCTGGTCTATCGAGGTACTGTGCGACCCACTTACCAGGCTTTGGCACGGACTTTTCGGTTCGCATATGGATGGCGAGACTAAGCCGCGGCGCATGTGATTGATTTGCGTTACTACCGTGGAACAGCAGCTGGTTATGTAGGCTCACGCCTCCCGCAGGCAGTGTGTCCAACACCTCTGTCCATTGCTCGTCCGAAGGGATGTGAATGGCAGACCGAATTGCGGCCTGGTCCTGCGCAAAGAAGTCACCTCCAGGCAGTAGTCCCCAGCGATGCGATCCTGGCACGAAAACCATTGGGCCCGCATCCTCTGTGACATCGCTTAGCGCGAGCCATGCAGTGAACAACTCGCTGTCATT
>JAJZFK010000231.1 GCA_021805405.1 bacterium | reverse complement strand
AAAGCACGATCGCCGGAAGCTTGCGCTTCCGGCGATCGGCTGTAGCTAAACTACGCAGGCTATCCGCCTTTAAGTAGCATAGGTTGTTATTCATCACCAAAGTGATATCTCAGGCGAATCCCAAACATGCGCGGCTCGCCGTATAACGTAGACGCGACGCCCAGTGACTCCCAAGTATCAGTGTTGGTTGTACGATACAGAGCGCCCGTCACATTCGTTACGTAGAAACTCACATCAACTGGCTTCCCGAAAATCCGCTGCCAAGTCAGAGACATATTAACCAGTGAGTATGACTTTAACAGCTCGAACGGCTGTTGTGAGCCAAAAAGCGCCTCGGTGTGCTGCGCACCTTCGTATGAATAGTGGAGGTAAAAAGTGATCGCACCGAGTGATTCATTTACCGGAAGTGTGTACTGCATGTACGCACTAAAGATGTTTGGCACCACGTACTGCAATGGCCGGCAAGCGAGATTTAGCTGAGTGCCAGCAAGCCAGGGTTTGCCGTTACAATCCGTGTAGCCGTACATAGATAAATTCGGCGTATAGGGAAACTTGGTGTAGTAGGCGTCCGTGTACCCGTAATCCGCCCCGAGTTCGAGAAGTCGGGTTGGCTTAATTATACCATGCACATCAATGCCTTGTATGATGGCCGAAGCACTGCTCAACATCACCGCTCCTTCGGTAAAGGTGGCTGGATTGTAGTCAGCCGCGGCACGCTGGATTTTACTATAATCGGTGCGATAGGCATCAATGTTGAACTGGACAGGCATGCTGCCGATATAGCTGTTGGACTTCAGACCGACTTCATACGCTGTATCGTATTCCGGACCGAAGGTGCGGGTGTTCGGATAGACCGAGTATGTATTGAAACCACCAGCTTTGTATCCGTGGCTCACTTTGCCATAGAGGAGCAACCTTCTGCTAGCATTGTAGGCCAGCCCCGCTGTCCAGCTCGGCGATGAACTGCGCATGTGACCGGAGAATAGACCATTAAAGAGGGCAGTGCCGTCAATCTGGTCCCAAGAATAGCGATAGCCCAAAGTGAGCTTCAACCCCTGCAGTTTCGGGACCAACTGCCCTATGTTGTATGTACCTTGCGCATAGGCGGCCTCCGAATGGCTGCGGAAGGTGAACTGAGCTGGGGCTACCATGGCGGAACACATGTTGTAGACGTACAGGTTCCACATACAGTAGCTGAGGCCATAGTAACTATTTGTCCCCAGCGTCTGCTGGAGGAAGAAAAAGGTACCAGCTGTATAGGTCAGATTGCCGTCAAGGGCCTTACCTTGCACCTGCACTTCATCAGTAACAGCCTCGAATTTGTCCTTCGAGGCGTTCTTCGAAAGTCCATTAACGCCGGTGTCATATTGCGGATAGGGTGTACCGTCGGAATCAATTGCCCAGTTGCCATCGTAATAGGCATAGCTGGCAATATTGCGAAAATCGGTATCCGGCGTGGCCTGGTAGCGCGTGGTGTTTGTTACGCCCCATGTAAGAATGTCATCGAATTCCTGCACATCTAACGCGGTTTTACGTGGGCCATATGCTTTGGCCTGGGCCGCAAGATTAGTTAGATAACTGGCCTGGTTTACGCAGCTCACTGGATCGCTTGCCGTCGTCGCTGGATTACAGCCGATGGCTCCACCCGTTGTTCCCCAATAGTAAGAATTGGTACCCACGATACCGGGAACGTTGATGCCTTCGTTAATAGATCCCGGACCGTGATTATGGGAGTCTGTATAATAAGCCATAGTGTAGTTTTCGAGTTTACTCGTTGGCGTCCATTTGACGCCAAAGCGACCGGTGATGTAGTGAACGTCATCGCGCCAGACATGCTGAGCGACATCATACGTGAAGCCGCCCCGGTCTTTACTCTCAACCGCAAGACGAGTGGAAAGAACTCCTGGAATCAATGGGATGTTAATAACACCTTGGAGTTCGCGGTCGTTATAGTTGCCATATGTGCCCTGGACATAGCCGCCAAATCGATCGTTTGGCTTGTTTGGTACCAGAAGGACGGCGCCGCCAGTCGTGTTACGACCAAACAGCGTACCCTGCGGACCGGCCAGTATCTGCACATTAGCCAAATCTAGGAAGTTACCTGGCCCGCCTTGGTTGCTTAGCGTGATCGGTGCAGGCAGTGGCACTTCGTCCAAATAAACGGCAACCCCAGGGGAGCCTTCAAACGTCGAGCCTTGGCCCCGCAGAGTGAAGGTTGGCGCATCGCGAACGCCTTGCCCGTTTGAACCAACTACCAACGAAGGTACGGTCGCCTGCAAATCTTGAGCCGAGGTAATATGCGCTTCCTGCAGCTGGGCGCCCGAAAATGTAGTGATGAAAATCGGCACCTTCTGGCTGTTCTGCGCGCGCCTCTGGGCAGTAACGATAACAGTCTCAATACGTATCGCTTTGTTTTTCGCTGCAGCAGCGCACCTGCATGGTTCTCCTCACCGAGTCACGACCCCGCTCATTAATCGACGACAGCTCACCTCTCACCGATGTGGTGTGCAGCCTGCGCTGTAGCCTGGAGAACTGAATCGTTCATAAGGAGCTCCTTCCTCGATTTTGTTCTGTTCTCTTTCATCCCCATCCCGAAATCTACTTCGACCTCAGGATTCCACCTTATAGAGACCATGGAATCAAAAGGTTCAGCAAGTCGTGAGGCGTCATCTGATGTGACAGACTCCGAGTTTGCCAGCGAAACTAGCTCTCCAGCCTCGCCATCTCCTTCAACCAATTCACTTGCTTACAGCCCACCAGGTGCAAGGGTCTTGACTCCATTCTCGTTGATGGATCCGCAATCAAATACTGCTCAGGGCGATGGTCCTG
>JAJZFK010000244.1:434-11612 GCA_021805405.1 bacterium | reverse complement strand
AACGCGTGCATCGTAGCAGGTAACATCCTTCGATGTAAACGCATTAAGCTGCCCGCCACCGGCTTCTATATCATCAGCGATTTTATGAGCCGTTCTGGTGTCAGTACCCTTAAACAGCATGTGTTCTATGAAATGCGTGATGCCTGCCTCTTCTGGCGATTCATCGCACGATCCAGTGCCAATCCATAGGCCCAATGAAACCGAATCTACCGTTCCCACAAACTCAGAAACGATACGGATACCGTTTGGCAACTCAGTTATACAGATAGTCTCATTTGGCGACTGATTAGTGGTCATTAAGCTCAGCTGCTACCTTTTCTGCACCGCGGAATGCAAGTGCCATAATTGTAAGGACGGGATTAAAACCTCCATTCGTCACGTGCAACGATGAGTCGAGCACGTAGAGGTTCGGTTGATCGTGAATGCGTCCCCACCGGTCCGTTACGGAGGAACGAGCATCATCACCCATCCTGCACGTTCCGGCCTGATGCTGACCACCGCTCAACCACGCGCCTGCAGGTGGATCACCCCAGGTACGCACCGCTCCCGAAGCCTCAAGCCACTCGACACAACGGTGCCACATAAACTGTGAGGTCCGCACCGTTTCCTGGTGAGTGGCTCCCGAGAGGTGGGCCACCGGTCGACCATACTTATCGCGCACCTGCTTATTTACCGTCACGCGTGCACCAGGCGAAGGAATCTCCTGCACAGGCCCGGTAACGTGAACCGTACGCTTGTAGTTCTCGCGCATCCAGTCTTTGTTGGCCTGTCCCCACCGTGGAACGTCTGGCGGTAGCGCACGATGCCAGTACGTTGCCGGAGTCATGATAAATTCATTAGCGATCATTCCGCCGCCTATGATACCCTCATTGCCATGATTGAAGCGAGATGTAGAGATCACTACTCCCGGTCCAATTCCATCATAAACATCGTGCGGCATAAGACCTAATGCGCCCGGATAGTAATGTCCCTGCAGGTTTCTACCCACCTGGTCGAAATCGTTACCGATGCCATTTGGGTATCGATCATTGCGTGAGTTAAGCAGGAGCCGTGCAGTCTCGATAGCGCCGCACGACACTATCACCTTCCTGGCATAGTCGATTTGCGTGCGACACTCTCCATTCTCCTCCGTCGCTGACTCCACACCCACAACCTTGCCCATGTTGTTGCACACTAGCCTGGTAACCATTGTGGATGCACGTAGTTCACAACGGCCTGTTGCAAGAGCCCGGGGAATAACTGTGTTTGCAGAACCATTTTTGGCACCTACAGGGCATGCAAAGCCTACACATTGCTGACAAGCTACACACGCAGGCCGTCCACCATACTCCTGCGAGTTAATCAAAAGTGGTACAGGTGCGGTATTCCAGCCCAGTAAATCGGCACCAGCCTTTAAGGTATCGTACTGACTAGTACGCTGCATGGGTGGCATTGGGTATGGGCGAGACCGCCACGCAGAGTGCGCGTTAGCTCCCGCATCACCACAGACACCGAGTTCCCATTCAACGCGGGTATAAAACGGTTCTAGTTCGTCGTAATCAATTGGCCAATCCGCCAGCGAACTTCCCTCAGGCGTACCATAAACCGACGCCATGCGAAAATCCTCGGGCACAAATCGCCACGACTGTGCACCGTACACAAGAGTGCCACTGCCCACACAGGCTGCGTTGGCGTGGTAACCACCTTGCCACGGCGATAGTGCAATAAAATCACCGGAGCCATTTCGAATAGTGCGTGGATTACCATCGTTTGGTCCCACATTGTGCCCGTACGCGGAAAGACGCTGATTCCGCAGGTGATCCCGTCCGACCTGTTCAAATGAGAGTTTTTCACCGCGCTCCAGTAGTAGAACAGAAAACCCGCGCTCTGCGAGAACACAAGCCGCAATGCCGCCACCAGCCCCAGTACCAACCACAATCACATCATAATCGCTCATGCCGTCACCTTATAGCCAATCATTTCCCACGATTTTGCACCTTCGTTACCACCATTTCCGGGGTCCGCGTAATAACCTTCCGCACAGTGGCGCGCCACAACGCTTAGCCAGGTTGCTGAGGTACCTGCACGCACGGCGGATGGCTCATGGTTTTCAACCATCTTGAGAATCGCTGTTCTTCCTGGGCCGTCCAATTCCGCAAACGACAATCCAAGTGCGTCCAATGCGCAACGATCAATAGCCGCCAGTGCTTCCTGGTAGGCAGGGAGCCTCCACTGCTCTTCCTTACCCAAAAGCTCAACAATGAACCTGCAAACGCCAGCTTTCACTGCACCTGGCCAGTCGTCTGGCGGAATAATTGTGTCTGCAACCGCCTCTAGCAGGCGTACCTGCTTGTCATCTAACATGTGATTAGTCCACCTCTCACGCTTCAGCAGTCACCAATCTTAACACGTAACGTAAAAAGGTTCAAGAGGTGTGATCACATTACATACTCAGTCTAGGCGTGGCATCAAATAAGTATGCAGCCAGAGCGAAAGATAGACGATTTGCAGGTATATTTATTCCAACATCCGTCACGGCAGTGTTGCCCGGTAATACCTAACTACAATTTCGCCGTGTCTCACTCCATGACTCTATGAACCATAAAAATTTTCTTCCGCGTACAATCACGTTTGGCGCTCTGCTCGCGTGCCTCTGTTTGGCAATGTTCGCTACTGGCTGCGGCAACAGCCCCTACCCTGCGGCAAACTCATCACGCTCAATCCTTTACCTGGCACTTACGGATGACGTGAAATCCCTGGATCCCACAATCGCATATGACGTGGACTCAGGTTCGGTAGTCAACCTTCTTTATCCAGCTTACTTTAACTATGACTACCTTAAGCGAAACCCACTGCAGCTAGATCTCTGCCTCGGTGCACGCATGCCCTCGGTCAAGCCAGTGACGTATCTTGCGGCAACTCCCAGTGGTAGCAAAAAGATGGTGAACGGCCAACTCTGGACGTTTCAGATTCGCCCAGACCTGCGCTTTCAGAATGATCCATGTTTTCCTAACGGCCAGGGTCGCCAGATAACCGCCGCAGACTTCATATATAGCTTTAAGCGGATGGCGGATCCTTCCGTGCCATGTCCAATTGTTGCCTATTTCGACACCAAGATCGAGGGAATGGCTGCGTATGAGGCCCACAACCGTAAACTGACAGACGAACATAAAAAGTCTGATTATAGCTACCCCATTACGGGCCTTCAATTGGATAGCAAAAATCCATACATTTTCCGCATACTGCTTAATCATCCTTATCCTCAGCTTCGGTACCTTATGGCGATGTCATTCACATCGCCACTTGCGCATGAAGCTGTAGATACCTATGGCGCCCATCTTGCAACTCATCCAGTGGGTTGCGGTCAATTTGTCCTCACAAAATATGTGCCGCGTGGTGAAATCGTATTAAAGAAGAACCCCAACCGCCCGGTAGAATACTATCCTTCAACAGGTATGCCTGGTGACAGAGCAGCAGGACTGCTTGCAGATGCCGGTAAACGACTACCGCTTGTCAATACTGTGCAGTTTAACATTATTCGTGAAGGGATAACGGCGTGGAACGAATTTCGGCAAGGTTACCTGGATGATACAGGAGTTTCGCAAAACAACTTCCAGCAAGCCATGCCACGGCCAGACTACTTGTCGCCTGATCTAGCAGCTCGTGGAATTCGCCTCGTAAAATCCGTAGGCATCGACGTAGATTACTACATATTTAATATGGACGACCCCGTAGTGGGCGGATACTCGGCGCGAGCAAGACACCTGCGCCAGGCAATTTCCATGGCGATAGATGAGCACGAGGAGATTGACCTGGAAACCTTGGGTCTTGGTACACCAGCCCAGTGGCTCGTACCTCCTGGGCTGTTTGGATACGATCCAAATTACACCAATCCGTATCGCGTATTCAACCTCATTAAGGCAAAAGCGCTACTAGCCCAAGCAGGATATCCTAACGGCGTAGACCCTGAAACTCATAGACGATTGGTACTGTACTACGATAACAGTTACACCGATGCCGCTGGGAGGCAGACACTAGCCCTTCATTTGCGTGAGCTGGATGCCTTAGGAATTGATGTGGTTTCACGTTCATTTCGCTACAATGTATTCCAGGATCATGTAAACAACGGTCAGTTTCAGTTTGCCAACTGGGGTTGGGTTGCAGATTATCCTGATCCCGAGAACTTCGCATTCCTGCTTTACGGGCCCAACAAGCGACCTGGTCCCAACGAGTCCGATTATAACAATCCTGAGTATAACAGCGTATTTGAGCAGATGCAGACTATGAACGACACTCCGCAACGGGCCAGGCTTATTGCGGAACTGCGAAACATCTCAGCAAGGGACTGCCCGCTAATTTATCAACGACATTCAGAAACATACGCACTGGTTCAACCCTGGCTAAAGAACTTTAAGCCCAACCCAATTGCTCTGGACTCACCTGAGTATTACCGAATTAATGGCCAGTTGCGAGCTAAACTGCAGAACCAGTGGAATAGGCCCACCGTGTGGCCATTGGTAATGGGTGTCATAGTCATCCTTGTCTCAGCTGTACCTGCTTTAAATGTGGTTAAGCGCCGCGCAAACCGGCATGTTCGCCGCAACTCGCCACAAGGAGCAACGGGTTTATGATTGGCTACCTCATACGAAGGCTGCTGTATGCGGTTCCTATTCTGGTGGGTGTATGTTTCCTTACGTTCGTGCTGTTTTACATGACCGCATCTCCGGCAGATATTGCACGACGTAACCTCTCGGCGAAAAACCCAACGGCCCAACAGATAAAAGACTGGGAACACCAACACGGCTACGATAAGCCAAAATGGAAACAGTTTCTGGATACTACCGAGGGGCTTTTTCTGTTGCGCCTTGGCCGATCAGATTCAGTAAAGGGAGAGCGCGTAATCACACGTATCAAAGAGAGCTGGTTTCCTTCGTTTGAAATAGCGCTGCTTAGCTTTGGTGCTGCAATTACTATAAACCTCTCACTTGCGTTGGTTGTGGCGTACTTCCGTGGAACTTACCTCGATATTTACGGGACCACATTGTGTGTATTCATGATGTCGGTAACATATCTCGTTTATATCATTGGCGGACAGTTTGTCTTCGGAAGATTGTTGAAGCTTAACCCGGTTGCTGGCTTTTTACCAGGCTGGGAGAGCCTGCGGTTCGCTTTTCTACCAGTTGTAGTCGCTGTTGTAAGCGGAATGGGTGCCTCTGTGCGACAGTTTAGAACGTTCATGCTCGATGAGATGAATCAGGATTACGTTCGCACAGCGCGGGCTAAGGGCGTAAGTGAGTCACAGGTGCTATTCAAGCACGTGCTCAAGAATGCCGCAATACCAGTGTTAACCACCAGCGTACAGGCAATACCTGGGCTGTTCCTTGGGAGCATCCTGCTGGAAAGCTTCTTCAACATACCGGGGCTAGGCAACTATCTCGTAGATGCGATCAACAGCCAGGATTTTGCAGTAGTAAGAGCTATGGTATTTATTGGCGCTCTAGTAACCATTGTTGGTTACATCCTAACCGACATTAGCTACGCACTTGTGGACAAACGCGTAAGGCTGGAATAATCGTTGAAAGCAATCACATCTCTGTTTATTCCCGGTAACCTTATTCCCATTGTGGCAATTCTCCTGATAGTCGTTGGCATTAAGCGGGCGGGCCAGCAGCCACTGTGGGCCGAAGCGTATAGGCGGCTGGGTAGAAACAGAGCCGCCATCGCGTCCCTTGTTGTTATTGCCGCTTATTGCCTTATCGCCGTGCTAGATAGCATTACCTGGAAGAGCAATGTACTTGCGGAGCCACAATCCGTCATTACCCACATCTTCCATGCTATGCACGTGCGATCGGAACGCACCTACTCTGCGCCCTTTGCAAAAATAACAACCGGCGAGCCGCATCCCCACCCTCTAAAGGGGTGGCACATCCTTGGTACCGATGGTAGCGGCAAAGACGTTCTTCTTGAAACACTTCGAGGGTGCCGAACGGCACTTATTATAGGCGGATTCACAAGCCTGCTCATAACTCCAGTTGCGATTCTATTAGGCATGCTGGCAGGGTATTTTGGGCACAGGGTTGACGATGTTATACAATATATTTACACCACGTTAGGATCCGTGCCTGGAATCCTGCTGAATATTGCATTTCTGCTCGTACTTGGGCCGGGCCTCATTAACCTTTGCTTTGCACTGGGGATCACCAGCTGGGTAGATCTTTGTCGATTGGTTCGAGGTGAAACGCTAAAACACCGCGATCGTGAATACGTGCGCGCCGCCAAGGCCTTGGGCGTGCGCGACCTACGTATTCTCATCAATCATATCCTCCCCAATATTCTGCCAGTGGTGATCATCACAGTAACGCTAAACTTTAGTTCACTCGTGCTTAGCGAAACCATTCTGAGCTATCTTGGCATAGGCGTTCCGGCGGGAACCGGCAGTTGGGGAAACATGATTGATGCCGCCAGACTTGAGCTGGCACGCGATCCTGTGATCTGGTGGAACCTTACGGCCGCATCTACTGCCCTGTTCATTCTTGTGCTGGCCCTTAACGTTTTTAGCGACGCATTACGCGACGCAGTAGACCCACGGCTGAGGAGCTCCTAACTTTGGATAGCGCGCTTTTACGAGTAGAGAACCTGAAGACCTACTTCAACACACCAGCAGGGATTAGCCGTGCATTAGATGGAGTTTCGGTCGAACTGCAGCCAGGTGAAACCATGGCTATTGTAGGCGAGAGTGGCTCTGGAAAGTCCATGACAGCGCTCTCTATTTTGCAGCTAGTACCCGAGCCCGCAGGCTACATAGACAGCGGCACCATTCATTTTGGCAGTCGGGACTTGCTTGATCTCACATGGGAACAGATGCGAAGTATCCGCGGCCGACAAATCAGTATGATTTTTCAGGAACCCATGACGAGCTTGAATCCCGTATTTACGATCGGATACCAGATGCGCGAGGCGATGTTGACGCACAATAAGTACCGAGGAGCAGCTGCTACAACCCGCGCACTTTCGCTCCTTGAGCGCGTAGGAATGACGAGCCCCGATAAAGTGCTGCGCCAGTACCCACATGAACTAAGTGGAGGGATGCGGCAGAGAGTTATAGATCGCAATTGCTCTCGCGAATGAGCCGCAACTGCTACTCGCAGATGAGCCAACTACTGCGCTAGATGTCACTATTCAGGCGCAGATCCTGACACTGTTGCGTGAACTACAACGAGACATTGGGATGTCGATGCTTCTCATTACTCATGACCTCGGTATCGTTTCACAAGTTGCTGATAAAGTTGCCGTAATGTATGCGGGACAGCTTGTGGAGCAGGCACCCACAAAAGACCTGCTTGCCAGCCCGCTCCATCCCTATACCCAGGGGTTAATTGCCAGTTTGCCGGCTCGTTCCAGGCGAGGTACTGCACTTTTTACCCTTGAGGGCGTAGTACCACCACCAACCAGGTGGCCCTCTGGATGTAGATTTCACGCACGCTGCTCGCAGCGGTTGGACAGATGCGACAAGGACATACCACGAGTTACTAGTCAACCGGGATCCCGTTCGGTTAGCTGCCACCTCTATCCTGCACTCGATGGGGTCCCGACGGCTATGGAGGTGAAAATATGACCTCAAGTTACCGTGGAGCGGATGTTGGCACAGCGCCTATCGAAAGTCAACCAGTACTACAAGTGCGCGGCGTTACGAAGCGATACCCTGTTCGCACGGGTATACTTGGGCGGAAGGAGTTTCATACTGCGGTAGATAACGTAAGTCTTTCGGTACAAAGCGGCAAAACTCTTGCAGTTGTTGGGGAAAGCGGTTCGGGTAAAACCACGCTTGGCTTAATGGTTCTTGATCTACTTCAACCCACTTCTGGTGAAATTCTCTATCGCGGCCAACCGTTTTCTAGCAGGTCCGGCAGTAACAAACGTGCCCTCCGTCGCGAGATGCAAGTGGTGTTTCAGGATCCTTACGCCTCGCTAAATGCCAGGTTAACTGTTCGAGAGGCATTAACGGAGGGCATGATCATTCACAAAATTGGTGACAGCGCCAAGGAACGTGAAGGCAGGGCCTTAGACCTGCTGCAGCACGTTTCACTGCCCCCAGAAACGTTAGACAGGTACCCTCATGAGTTCTCGGGTGGCCAGCGACAGCGCATCGCAATTGCGCGTGCGCTCTCTGTAGAACCTGGTTTTATTTTGCTGGACGAGCCTACTAGTGCGCTCGATGTTTCGGTGCAGAGCCAGGTTCTTAACCTGCTCCTCAAACTTCAGCGGGAATTTAACCTCACTTACCTCTTTATTTCACACAACCTCGAGGTAGTAAGTTATCTTGCAGATGAAGTAGCAGTTATGGAAAAAGGCAGGATTGTGGAACAGGGCCCTGTTGATGATATATTTGACCGCCCAGCGCAGGACTATACCCACAGGCTCCTGGCAGCCATTCCACGCATAGGCAGTTCGCTATAACAATGTCCCACAAGGAAATAACCAGTGACAACGCAATCAGCCAATAACACCGACACCACAAAATCCGAAGTTGCGAGAATTGTAATTCTGGTAATACTGCTAGCCCTTGTGGCGACGCTTGGCGGGGCTGTAATTGGTCAAACACTCCAGCGATTTGAACGGGGACCACTCCATCTTTCCGCCGACACAGTTGGCACTATGGGTATCATTCTAGGTATACCGGCCTACATTCAACCATTTCTTGGTGCCGGGTCCGACCTGTTTCCCATTCTTGGATACCGTCGGCGTTCCTACTTTGTCATTGGGTACCTCATCGAGTTGATTGGGTATGTCGCGATGGCACGAGTACAGCACCTCACCTACTACTCGTTAATCTCAATACTTTTGATAATAGGCTTCGGCGGTACTTTGGTGGCGATGTCGCTCAATGCCGTTATGGTTCGTATTGGCAATTCTACCGGGCTCTTCGGAACTATGCTGTCGCTTCAAAGTTTCGTACCCTACCTGCTCGGACTCACAATTGCGGCTTCTATTCAGGCTCATTCTGCACAATACTGGTCTATTGAGAAATGTGCCCTCATCGTCGCGGCACTACTTGCGCTTCGTATCCCAATGGCATTTCTTATACCGGAACGCGCCATTACCCACCGCAAGATGGCGGACGAGCATAAGCAGCAACGAATACTGGCCGACAAGGTACAAAATGATGCGAATCGGCGATCGCTCGGTAACGCTCTTCGCGCACCCGGACTGTGGGTACTTCTTGGTTATATCTTCTATCTTATCCTTACACCAGGCATCAACATACAACTCTACTATTTTGAAAAGGGCTACCTGTTATTTAACGACTACACCATCGGATTGCTTGTGCGGTGGTCTTCGGCTGGAGTGTTGGCAGGGTTACTGTTCTTCGCAGCGCTCTCGCGTTATATCACCGTTCGCACGCTGGTATGGGGTGCGTTCCTCATGGATTGTGCATCCTACCCGGCCTGGTACTTCATGCATGGTCTTTGGGCGGCACGCATTATCCTTTTAGTCACCGGTTTCTTCGGAATTCTTTACGGGATGTTCCTCAACACTCTGGCCGCTCGTGCAACGCCTAAAGGGCTGGAAGGGACAATCTACAGCCTGATAGCGGCCGCAATCGCTCTTGCCGGTAACCTGAGCAACAAACTAGGGACTTTCCTGTACGACTACTTCGGTCCTGCAAACCACCATTCGATCATTCACGGATGGAACATGTCTCTTGCGGTTGGGTTCGCGTTCACTTTATTTGGGTTTGTGTTCATACCATTCCTCCCACACTGGACAAGGAGCAAACTACGATTAAGTGCAGGCAAAGAGATTGAGAAAGAAGAACTTGCGGATCAAAACTGAATTCTAGGGAACTGTTGTAAAATTGGAGGAAGCGGAGGGATGAGCATGCGCCTAATTTATAATTTTGGTACACCAACGGTAAAGCGATAATAATTCTTTTTGTGCCCAGCAATACGTCTCAGGTCTGGTTCGCAGGTCCGCTGGTTGTTCGTTCCAGCAGGGCGGCAGATAACATGATGTGCATGTTTGGTGTTGTTTCCGTTTCAGCCAGGCGCTTCAGTAGTAGCTTACCCGCGCGCACTCCTATAGACTCCCACGGCTGCCTGAACGTCGTTAAAACCGCTGGCCGCGGCGAAAATCTCTCGATGTCGTCACATCCCGCAATACTCACGTCGCGCGGAATTACGATGCCCTGCTCTTCCAGGATAGCCTGCGTGCGGAATGCGCTGTAGTCATTTACGCAGAATATTGCGGTTGGCCGTTTCCGGTTCATAAATTCATGAACAATCTCGCCCCCAGGATGGCCCGAAAACGGAATATGAAGGATGCTCCCTTCATCAGCCTGTAACCCGTGTTGGCTCATCGAGTCCAGGAAGCCGGCCTCGCGCTCGTAAACTGCTGTAACGCCCTCATCATTTGAGACCAGGCCAATGCGGGAATGCCCCAGCCCAACGAAGTATTCCACGGCATCCGCAGCGCACTGTCCATTATCAATGCCCACAAAATCACAGTGAAGACTCTGCGGATATCTGTCGACGTATACAACAGGTACCTGGTTAGCGGCAAGTTTTTGAAGAAGTGGCAGTGTAGTATCACCACCCTTGTGCCACAAAATGACCCCTGCAGCTCCGTCTTCAAGAGCGGCCTCTAGTGCAGCATACTCACGGTGGGCGAGCTCCGGCGTAGAATCGTTGTTATCAAAAAGAACAAGCCTACGGTTACATTGGGACTGACGCAGCGCACTCTGGATACCACACAAGATTGCATGTGATGTTGGATATAGTAGGTGTTGCGGCAGTATAACGCTAATGAAGCGAAGGGGATCACGGCGGTTAACAGATTGTACAACCGGCACACCGTTACGAGAGTCGGCCGCTTCCCTCACCCACGGTCGCTTACCGGGCTGGCGCACAATTTGCCCGCTCTCTGCCAGCGCAGCTAGCACGGCACGTACGGCATACCTGTCTACACCAAATTCCATCGACAGCTCTCGTTCCGTAGGCAGCCATGCACCAGGTTTGTATTCGCCAGAATTAATCCGTGCTAAGAGAGTGTCAAAGAGTGTCTGAACAATGGGCCGACGTAGTCGAGACAATGAGACGGTCACCTTTTTGTAATTTTAGGTTGAAATTGGTTGTAATACCACTAATTATAGTGCCATTCTGGTAAATTGTCAACCTTCTTTCGTAATCTGTTGTGTAAGTA
>JAJZFK010000244.1:0-424 GCA_021805405.1 bacterium | reverse complement strand
GGCGGTGTTAAGGCTGCTTCACTAACCTCTTGTACTTTAGCAACACCGTTTTCTTCACATCGCTATGGTGCGTGCGCAGGCTACAATAAGCCAGAACAGAACAACGGATTGGCAAAAAACGAAACGTTTTCTAGTCCCTGAAAAGCACAACATATCCGTGAGGTCTAAGCACAAATGCAAGTTGTCCTGGCACTTGTTGTAACGCATCACAATGGCCCAAAATTGTTCGCCATGCTGTTCGGCGCTTGTTCATTACCGAAATATTGACATCGGTAGCTTTATCACTGTTGTTAAACGCTACGATTGATGTATTGGTCTTGAACACGCGCTTAAAGGCAAAAATACCAGACCTGTCATTCACCCGAACCGTCGTGTAATCACCATGGTCGAATACGGGATATTTCTTCCGCAAAGATATCAGTTG
>JAJZFK010000046.1 GCA_021805405.1 bacterium | reverse complement strand
TGAATGGCGGCATCATCGGTTTCCGCCCCAATCAGGACGGGGCAACGGTTACCGGTGCGCAGAGCGCCCGAGGGTGAGGCCTCGTCCATCACCACACCGTCAACAATAATTTGAAGCAAGCTTCCATTGTAACGACATATTACGGTGTGCCAGGCGGTATAGCCGATGGTTTCGAGGGGAACCAGCACCTGTGATACACCTGCGACATTTGCGATGCCTAGCTCGAAGCCGATAGCATGCTCAAACGAAAACAGATTGAAAACTAGGGTTTCGTGGTTGCCACGTTTGTTAAAGATCGGTTTACCCCAAACTCCGGTGAGACTACGAAGCCGGACAGCCACAGTCAGCTCGTTACCCCGCAGGTTTAGGTCACCTCCCGTGCCTTGCCCTGCGTTGAGATAACCGCCATTGAATTGCGCGACAATACCGTCACCGCCATTGCTACGTGACATCAGCGCTTCCTTAGTGGACAACTTGCGACCAACCTTAACATCGCCTACCACAGTGAGTTGATTGCGACCTTCGGTGTCCTGTAGCCCGCTCATCTGCCACACCGCAACGGAGTCGTCAAATGGGGCGACCGTTTCAAAATTGGCCGCGGGCAATTCCCCAGTTGCAGCAGCTAGCAGACCGCTACCCAATAGCGAGATTGCATACCGACGTGATAGCAAAGCCTTTTTACCCTTTAATCCCGCTGGACTTGTGTTAGAAATATGAACTTAATCTACTTTCTATACCAGTGCCATTTAATCCTGCGTTGTCGGACGTCTGTGGAAATAAATCATCAGCGTCCACACCCCTCTTCGACGAGAGGTGTTAGCTTTAGTATAACTTTGTTAATTACCTACACAAGAACTCCCGCACCTAACACGCAAATATCACAGGGATGTTAGCCTCGGCGGTACAATAGGCGCATAGAGCTACAAAGGAGGAAACGAGATTGAAACAGCACCGTGGAGTTGTTTATGCACGAAATGGAGTTATAGCCGCGTCACAGCCGCTTGCCGTAAGCGCAGGGCTGCAAATGTTAATGGAAGGGGGCTCGTTTGCGGACGCCGCTCTTGCAACATCCGCGGTTCTCTGCGTAACTGAGCCGCTTAACAGCCACCTTGGAGGCGATGGCTTTGCAATAATATATGAAGCGAAGACAGGTTCGGTTACAGCGCTTAACGGGAGCGGTAAGGCTCCCGCGGCCGCAAGCATTGACAAATTTCCAGGTGGTATACCTCTTCGCGGAACTGCAGCCGCAGCTGTGCCGGGGCTGCCGCACCTCTGGTTCGTTATGCACAATAAGTGGGGCCGTCTAAGTCGCGAGCGTTGCCTTGCTGCGGCCATTAATTATGCCCAAAATGGTTACCCTGCAGGTTCGCGTACCGCAGGTGCTTTCCAGGGGAGCGCGGAGCTATGGCAAACATTCCCCAAGACGCTGGAGACGTTGACAGGGATGAGCACGCCACCGCAGGCTGGCACCGTTCTTCATCAGCCAGAGCTGGCGTCAACGCTTACCACATTGGCAAAGCAGGGGAGTGATGGTTTCTATCGAGGAACGGTAGCGGAAGCCATTGCAGCAGCATGTGCCGCGACGCATGGCTTTATTGGATTAGAGGATTTGGCAGCTCACCGTACGCAGATTAGCGAACCTATTTCGACGAGTTATCGTGATGTTGTGGTGCACGGCCAGCCACCCGTTAGCCAGGGGCACATTCTACTACAACAGCTCAACATGATTGAGAATTTTGATGTCTTCAAAATGGGCCATAACAGTGCTGATCTTATCCACGTTATGACCGAAGCTAAAAAGCAGGCATTTGCCGACCGATCGAGGTACCTTGGTGACCCATCATTTATCGACGTACCGCTTGTCCACCTGCTATCAAAGGAATACGGTACCAAGCGGGCTGCAGAGATAAAGATGAACCGAGCGATGGAGGTGGCTGCACCGGGCGAAGTACCCCACGACACCACCTACTTTTGTGTTGCGGATAACGAAGGCAACGCAGTAAGTTTCATCCAGAGCGTTTTCTGGGGCTATGGTTCTGCGGCAATAATTCCAGGCACGGGCATTTTGTTGAACAATAGGATGACAAGCTTTTCGTTAGAACCTAGTCATCCAAATGTGCTCATGCCCGGCAAGCGCCCGGTACACACACTTAACACCTGGCTCATCACGCGTGAAGAAAATGGTCATCGTACGCTAGCTGCCGTTGGCGGAACACCTGGTGCCGATTATCAGGTACAGACCAATTTGCAGGTTATTAGCAACGTTGTGGACTTTGGAATGAACCCACAGGAAGCAATAGAGGCACCACGCTGGCAGCATGGAGAATCTGTTAGTAGGCGCTCAAACGTTGAGGCACTTATGGTTGAAGACCGCATAAGCCCCGATGTAATCGGTGAACTGCGCCAGCGGGGCCACACGGTGCAACTACTTCCCTCATTTGGGCATGGCAGCACAGTGCAGTGTATCGTTCGGCCACGCGGTGGCGATTACTACACTGCAGGTTCCGATCTTCGGGCCGATGGGCATGCAGCAGGCTTTTAGCCATAAAGTCCCTCATTATGTTTAACAGGAACGATTCATTGGCACAGTCGTCGTAAGGTTAGATAACATTGGCGTTATTTAATTGAGGACATTAATGCTTTATACATTCTTTCATGTAGGTTTCATGTTAGGGTGTAACACTGTTGTGGGTGTGGGCCAGATTGCCCGTGTCCAGCTTAAAATTAAGAGGAGTACAACGATTATGAAATCAAGGATCTGGAAGCGTATGCCCGCTGTTACAGCGATTTGCGCTGTCACCTTGGCATTGTGCGGCGCTTCATCTGCACTGGCG
>JAJZFK010000444.1 GCA_021805405.1 bacterium | reverse complement strand
CTCACTCATCGACATTGATGAGACTGAAGACGCAGAAGTCGCGATGCGTAATGTAAATGGGGGCTCTGGCAAGGTGCCGACCATTGTGATAGATACGTCTGGCGGCAGAAGGGTACTTGTAGAGCCCGGTGATGATGAATTACGGGAAGCTCTTCGCCATGCACGCGCCGAGGGTGAGGCAAGCATTAAATAACAAGGAGGCTGCCCTGTCATATGACGGACCAGCCTCCTCTACTTAATCGTCTTAGGCTCTATCACTTTTTGATGTGATGCTGTGAGCCCTTCTTCAAATGCTCCGGCAACGGCTTAACGCCGGCGCAGTAATCCTGAAAGTCCGGACTGGACATCACGCTGGTTGTAACCTTCAAACGCACTTTGCCTTCCGGCGTGCGAATAGTGACTGTCTGCAAGTTCGGTAAAAACGTATGATTCTTCTTTGGTGCGCGCAAATTCCACGCGCCACTATGTGGGTGACGACGACGGTGTCCCTTCATAGGACCTACACCAGATATTTCACAAACCCTGGACATGGCTTTCTCCTGTATTGAGACGGCGAAAACCAATCGGTCTAGTTCGCCCGTTGGCACAATATACCGTAATAGCGAAGGCGCTGTCAAGCTTTGGAACGAGCGTATATGCCTGCCAGTTCGCCGCAAACACTTAACGGATGGTATCTGTAATCTGCACCAACCGCAGGCAATTACAAAGCCTATGCTGTGTGTTGGCCAAACTGGGCCGAGGAACCAGTTGCGCGGCAGTAGCCAAACGGACGGGATACTGTTTGGAAGTTATTGCAAGGTACGGTGGTGACCTGCCAATCTCGCGAGCGGGAGCGCATTTCTACCGGCTGGAGGGATATAGCGCCGCCAGTCTCTCCTGCGACCAACCTAACTGAAGTAGCAACGGCAGTATCAGCCAAGTGGCTGCCATCTTTAGGGCTGAACGCGTGGTTCTAAACTGCCGGGAGGAGGTTGTTACGGACCCATTCCGTATGTAGTGCAGTCTACCCAGCCTTTGCATACGTTTCACGAGGTCAAGATCCTCCATAATGA
This sequence comes from bacterium, assembly GCA_021805405.1. Lineage (GTDB taxonomy): Bacteria > Armatimonadota > Chthonomonadetes > Chthonomonadales > Chthonomonadaceae > JAJZFK01. The sequence goes on along the minus strand of JAJZFK010000444.1, from coordinate 1,784 downwards.
GGCCGAGTTGATATCCACCAATCTGTTGAAACAGGTCACGCCTTACGAAGATTGCCGCATCGCCGTAGCAAACACCACCCAGGCTCCTGAGGTTGTACAGTGCGGCATAGAACGCCGTCAACGGCGTAACTGGGTGAAATGCGATGCGGAAATAACCACCGGGCACCGATGCGTCCTGAAGAGCTGTTTCAACCAGCTCGAAAGTGTGGGCTGGTAGGAGCGTGTCGGCATGCAGAAATAGCAGAACCTCCTCATTTGCCGCGGCTGCTCCTGCATTCATCTGGTTGCCGCGCCCGCGCGGTGCGTCCAGCCAGGTCAGGTTGAGTTTCGGTACACTGTGTGCTGCTGCTTTTGAGCGGTCTGTGCTGCCACCATCCGCAACGATAACGCGTGCGTTAGGCATAATTTCAGCGATGTGCTGCAACGTGGCTGGAAGCGCATGCTCTTCGTTAAGGGTTGGAATGACGATAGCAATTGGCATATTGCTCTACCCATTTCCATGTATTGGGTGCCTGCGCACGGGTGGAAGCGTTGGTCGTTAACTCGCTGCTAAGCTCTGCGAGATCTGCCACGGTGTCGATATCGTACCATTCCGTTAAAAGAAGGTATCGCAACTCAAGTACCCGCGCTCTCGCAAGAACCTGGAGCAGGGTTGTCGCGGTACTCCACTCAACGCACTCCATGAGCGCCGGTATAGGTTTACGCATCGCTACCAACCCGAATCCGCCATCCCGTGTGGGCGTGAATACCACGTCAGCCTCGTCTTCCTCAAGCACCTCAATAGCAGTTGTCACGTATAGTGCAGGCATCGTCGGCAGATCAGAGCCAATTAGGACCACAGATCGCTTGTCGTTTTTCATCACTGTTCTAAGCGCGTGGTTCATTCGCGAGCCAAGATTGCAGCCCTCCTGCATGAAGATGTGCGCAGGTTTATGCACCATAAATTCCAATTCATCAAAGGAGGAATAGGGTGTAACAGCGAGCCACATCTCGATACCTGTCTGTTCTACGTGCAGAATGGTATCCCTCAAAAAGCATTCGGCAAGCTCTGCAGCGCCCGATGCAGTGAGTGGCGGGCACAATCGAGTTTTGGATTCGCCTGCCTGCGGTATTTTTGTCATCAAAATGACTGCGGGCGTTGTATAGTCTTTTGAGAACATTTCGATTGCATCCTGCTTAGCTGATAAGGTTATGGACGGCGGTTGTAATGATTGCACAACCGTGATGGTCAACACTCAGTGACACTGGTTTTTGTAGCGTACGTTAAGATCGGTGAAATTCATTACAGCTACAGCTAACTACTACACTGCTAATACTTGATATAACGCATAGGCAAGGTTAAGTGCTGCACTACATAGCCAATTGTACGAGATCTTGAAGGGGCACCACTATGGCAATTGAGAGCCCGCACACTGAATTTCATAGGAGCGATATTTTGGGTGGTGTGCAACCGGATTCGCCTGTCGGCTTTGATACTTGCATCGCGGAGGCGGGGTGGTCCCGTTTAACGGCAGGTAAAGTCACTACGCTGCAGGTAAACGTAGGCAAACGGTGTAATCAGGCATGTGCGCACTGCCATGTGGATGCTGGCCCCAATCGCACTGAGGAGATGACCTATCCGACAGTTTTGCAGGTGCTGAACGCAATTGAGCGCTTTGGAATACCAACGCTGGATATTACGGGTGGCGCTCCAGAACTTAACCCAAACTTTCGATATCTCGTTTCGCGGGCGCGGTCACTCTGTTCTAGCATCATAGTACGGCACAACTTCACGGTTCAGTTCA
>JAJZFK010000498.1 GCA_021805405.1 bacterium | reverse complement strand
ATGGCTGTATTCCACCACTAAGGGCCTTAACCAGATTGTAACCCCGGATATTCAGCCAGTAGGTCAGCTGAGCCTTAGCCTGCAGCTGCAGGATCACGCCATAGGTAACGCTTTGGAGGCCCAGCTTGAACTAGGCATCACACCTCGATTTGAAGCGGCATACTTTCAGGGGTTTAATCCCGGAGACGAGCTGTTAAGTGTGGAAGAGAGCCTCATTGACAAACACCCCTGGCGGCTTTCCACAGGGTTCATAAACTGGTCGCCCCTGCGCGGCGGAATACAGCCATTTCTTGAGGGCGGGTACTACCATAGACGTTCAGAGTCCATTGCGGGAGTTATTGACGTTGGCAACCAGGTATTGCCACTACTAGGCTATGGGTACCAGCTTAACGGCAAACTCCTTCTTCAGGCGGATTTCCAGGGCGGTAAAGGTAACTTTTCGACGTTTGGCGCGACCTATTCCGCGACGCCTAATTTAACAATAAATCCATCTATCTATGTTAGCAACGATCATATGAATAACGTCTACGCATATATAGTCGTGTCCTGGACGTTCGAGGTGTTCAAGGGGCATTAGGTGCAACATACCGGCCGAACGTGGAAAGCTTTAAGGTTTCGTACGAAACGTAAAGCATGAAACTTCCGGCCGGCACAAAAACCGCACCGGCAAGCCAACCTGTCCCAGGCCATAATTTACGTACACGCTAGCCTTGCCTGCGGTGTACCACCCTGCGCGGTACTTGCCTGCACCAATACGTCGCATCTCACGTCGGGTAAGCAGTGGAAGGTGAATCTGGCCCCCATGTGTATGCCCGGAAAGCATGAGGCAGGCAGTTGTCGTAAATTTTTCAACGTGTATTGGGTTGTGTGCCAGCACCACAAGCGGTTCTCCTGGTTTAACACCACGTAGGGTACGTGCAACATCGGGCTTGCCATACCGGTCATCCTCCAGCCCTGCGACGACCAGTCCGTTACCCAGCCGGATATTGTCATTTACAAGCACCCGTATATGGTGCTTTTCCAGCATTGCAGTAACCAGGGCTGCACTCACAGTGTAGTCGTGGTTGCCAAGTACTGCAAACACTCCCAACGGTGCCCTAAGTGGGGCAAGGATATGGCCGCAAGGATCAACATCAGAAGGTGAGACAGTTACGAAGTCGCCGGTAAGAAAGACGATATCCGGTTTGAAATCTAGCGCCATTGCCACTGCTTTTTTTAATACACTATCTGATGTTAGACGACTTCGGTGCAGGTCGGATAGCTGAACTGCACGCAGGCCGTCCAACTCCGTAGGCAAACCTGGAAGATTAAACTCGTGATGCGTCAGTCGTATCACTGGCCGTTCGCACCTGCGGTTTTTTGCGCATCTTGAGCGTGCTGAGTAGTCACCTGTGTCTCAGTGCTTGCCAAGCTAGCCACTTCAGCGGCTGGCGCACCGGTGTGCGTAAGCGCAACTTGCCAGGCGGTTAGCACGTGAAGGTAGAGTTTATATGCCGAGTCCCGGCGGTTGGGCGTCATTAGTACCATCTCGCTGGGCTGGTTTCTCCACTTCCAGAAGAGCTCCAACGTTGCGGCCGCGTGCCCATATTCTATAGTAGCCTTGTTCCAGTGACCCTGGGTGCTGTAGATATCGCCAAGGCCGGCATGGGCGTATGCGTATTCAACTTCCACTACCTGGTCGGCAATGGCGCGAACTGTACCATACGGTTCGTGTTCCAGGCGGCACATTCTAGTAAACATATCGGCGGCGGCGTTCGTGTTACCTTCCTGCAGCAGAACATTCGCGAGCTGGTGAAGTGTCTGAAGGTTGTGAGGGTCACATCCAAGCGCCTTGGTAAAGGCTTTATCAGCCTGCTTTGTCTCATTTTGAGCTTCATAAAACTGGCCCAAACGATAGAACGTTTTGCCGATAGGCGCAGCAGCAACAGCTCTCAGAAGGTGCCGGCGCTCAGCAATTAAATTGTTCGTAACCTGATCCATCTCTGCCGCCTCCAGCCAGTTATTGGGGTTAAGAGGGTCCGCGTGTGCAGCGGCAAGGTAGAGTTGCGCAGCATTAGGGTCCTGCTGGGCGTAGAGTGCAGCGCCTTGCGTTCTGCTCCATTGCGCAGAACCTACCTGGTAGCCTCTTATCAGGAGGAACAGTGCGGAAACGGCCGCGGCTGCAGGCATCCATCGAGGGAGTTTTGTTGGCTCAAGGGTCGCAAGCGGTGCCATCTCGCGGGCAATCCCAACTGCTAGCCCCGCTATACTGGCAAGCGTGAAAAGGGTCGCGGTGATATACCAATCGGAATCTATGAACGTTTTTAGAGTAGAGCCCACAAGCGCGGCGACCAGCGCAGTGAGCAGCAGGGACGGCTCCACACACAGTGGGTGAAAGTCGGCTCTTTCCTCGGGATCAGGTGAAAGAAGGGCTGACCGCCAAAGTCGAAGCACGTTGGCACAGAAGGCTGCTACAGCAGCCATCAGCAGCGACAGGAACACGGCACCTGGCAAACCCGTCTCGGCGGCCCACTGCAGAAGACTGTTATGTGCATGCGCGGTGTAGGCAGTGATGGCATTGCTCCCATCATTGCTCACGTACAGCGCCTGAGTCTCGCTCACGGTAGGGAGGGAGATCGGAGTGGAGCTGCCGCGGGTGAGCTCACTCCCCGAGCAGTTCCCCGATCGGCTGCAGCGCCTCGATGTGATCGCAGGCGGCTTTGAGCGTTGTCAGCATGGGAACCGCGAGGATGGTGCCCCACACGCCCCACACCCAGCTCCAGAAGAGGAGCCCGACGAAGATCGCGACCGGGTTCATCTGCGCCGCGCGGCTCATGAGCGCGGGCGTAATCAGCCAGCCT
>JAJZFK010000038.1 GCA_021805405.1 bacterium | reverse complement strand
TCACCTCGTGCCTCACCTCGCTCATATGTGATGTCTCTTCAGTCACCATAGTTAAAATCGGCCCCTTCTTCCTAAACCGCGCATTCAGCCTATAAACCTGTTTACGGCCGTCGGTATGCCAATCGTGCAATAAGGAACACACCCATTAATACAAATGCCCCGGGGTTGCGTTACGCATCGCATTCCCGGGGCAAATAACAGGCTCCTATTTTTAACGCTCAGGCTTAATTACCAATGACTACCGTCTCACTGCCGGAGTCGAACGACACTGGCGAAGAAGTTACTAGCTGGAACAACTGCATTGGTACGTAGAACGCACCGTTCAGCATCTGTGCTGGTGCAGCCAACCATGATCGGCGGATACCATTGATCACTGCAATGCGGCTCCCAGCGGTAATTCGAACAGTCCCCTTCGTTCCGCGAATAGAGAGGACTCGCTTCGCTGCATCGTAGCTGTACCCTGTGTGAAGGTCGCGCAGAACCGGAGCAGCAGGAACAAGGATTGTGTTGTGTGACGAAACAGGCTGCGCATTGGAGTTGAAGTTAACGTTATTGCCGTTAACAAGCACGCCTATTCCCATTCCATTGCCACTAGAACTTCGTGCACTACCGTTGCCAGCAGGCAATACATTATTGTTTGAGCCGGCTACCGAGCGATGCAGTCCGCTCTGACCAACTCGATAGCCCGATGTACTTCCTGCAACATTGTTGCCGATTGCCGACCCGCTAAACACGACTTGCCTGTCCAGACGTACACCAATCTCCGTCCCTCTTTTGAGAACTACGTCACGCACGATTGGCTTGTTGCCGTGTTGCAGAGCACCATACAGGTACCCAAGGCCGCCGCCAATGATGGTGGCAGGCAGGGCGTGCTTGGTGAGCAGACCAACGATGAGGCCGGCACCTGCGCCGTAGCCCACGTAAGTTAGCCTGGACGTGCCCTTACCGGGCGTCGCCTTTAACATGCCGTTTGGCTCACGAAGTACGCTCTTGTTGTCCAGACCTATTAACGATCCGTTTATGGGGTATGCCTGCCCGTTAGGAAGCCTTACCCGTCGAAACGCAAGGTCAAGCATTCCTGGCCTGCTACCGCTGTGTTTCGTCACCGCCCGCACATAACCGTCTACTCTCGTCCCTACCGGCAGGCCATACTGCCCAACGACATCTTTGCGGACGATGGCCGTAAAGACGTCGCCCTTTGCGGCGGTAGCTGAACTAATTCCTGTAGTGATATCAACCGGTAGAACGGTCCCGGAATTCAGGACAATGCGACCGGCCAAGGCAGGCATCGCCACCGCGATTAGTGCAACAGAGGTTGCCAATCGCGCCAGGACGACATGCGCACCACGAAGCTGGTTAGTGCTTGTCACTCTCATCATAATCAATTCCTTCCATTACTTTAAGCGTGCGTCCAATTGCGAGCTGCTTAGCCCTACAATTCGCGCACTCTGCTCTAAATCTAGTACACTGGTATATACGTAATACAACTGCAAGTGTGTTAGACACGCAGGTAAACTGACTCGTTTACGACGGTTTCTGTTCCATTTCCTGCCTCTTTTAAAGGAAACCCGGTCTTCTAAGTCGAAATCTTGTGGTGAAACGATTGATAGGTGCGCGGTAGGAGTTGACATTATAATGGCCACTGTTTTCAACCAGACACTTACGCGGGAGCAGATTATTGCCCGCGTGGGGGACATTCGGCAGATTGCAGGTGTGCGCACGGTGCGGCGCGAGGGCGGCCCAGATGGCGGACTGAGGGTTATCGAGGTCTACACTGGCTCGGGTTTAGAGTTTGATGTGCTTGCGGACCGGGGGCTTGACATCTCGTCGGCAAGATACTGCGGCAGATCGCTCGCCTGGCAGTCGTCTACGGGTGACGTTCACCCCGCCTATTTCAACTCGGAGGCTGAGAATGGATTGGGATGGCTGCGCTCGTTTCAGGGAGGGTTGCTGACCACCTGTGGGATGAGTTATGCGGGTGCAGCTGGGCAGGATGGTGACAGGTTACTGGGCCTTCACGGGCGTGTAAGCAATCTACCAGCCTATGGAACGGTGGGCGAAGGAAACTGGGTGGGTAACGACTACCTCATCACGGTTAGGGGTAAAGTGCGGGAAACAACGGTGTTTGGTGAAAACCTGGAGCTTACAAGGACAATTACTACCCGGCTGGGCTCACGCACCATACACCTGCATGACGCCGTAGAGAACCTGTCGCACAAACCCGCTGAGCATATGTTCCTGTATCACATTAATATAGGCTACCCGGTGGTTGACGAAAGCGCTGAACTGTGCGTGCCCTCCTCTGCCACTCACCCGCGCGACGCCGAAGCTGCTGACGGGCTTGCTACCTGGAATGAGTTGCACGCACCACGAAGCGGCTACAGCGAAAAGTGCTACTTTCATAGTTTCCGACCAGATCAAAAGAGTGTGACGGCTGCAGTGATTAATGGCAATCACGTAATTAACGGTTCTCGAGGGCTCGGGGTTTTCTGCCGGTTCTCCACTGAGGAATTTCCACGGTTCATACAGTGGAAAATGCTCGACAGCGGCACCTATGTGCTAGGAATCGAGCCAGCCAACTGCCTTGTGCTCGGCAGGGCCCGTGAACGTGAGGCTGGTACACTTTCAATACTAGCACCTGGTGAAACTCGCCACTACCATGTCGACATAGGTATTTTGGAAGGCGAAAATGAGATAGGCCAGTTGAAGGCTATGAATACCAGGGCAGAGGAGGCGCCGACCCCTTAGTGACTGCCGTAGAAGACAAATCGCGCAGCGAGTTCCGCCGCTTCGCGCTGCCCGTTATCGTGGTAGCATTGGTGCTCAGCACAGTACCCTACAT
>JAJZFK010000203.1 GCA_021805405.1 bacterium | reverse complement strand
TCTGGCTGTTCACAAAGTCCTCAGGGTCCATACCGCCGGATGCGCCGTAGATGTACCCATAGCCTGCGCCTGCCGCAGATGAGCAGATTGTACGCGCGAGGCGTGATGCCGCCATCCGGTTCCATAGTCGCCCTGTGCAGGCATTCATGTTCACAATACCCATGGTTCCCGCGTACGAATATGGCAGGATTGCTTCACTGCCCCAGCTTTCTATAATTGCCTTCCAACGACTGGCTATCTCCGAAATCGCATCTCCCCAGGAGATCTGCTCCCATTTACCTTCACCGCGCTGGCCCGACCGGCGTAGAGGGTGAAGAACCCTATCGGGCGAGTAGACCCGCTCTTCGTAATGTGCTACTTTGCGGCAGAGGTTGCCTGCGGTATACAGATTGGCCGGATTGCCGGCAACACCCAGCAAGCGGCCGTCATGAACCCGCGCTAGCATCGAACAAGCGTCCGGGCAGTCGTGTGGACAAGCAGTCAGTACAGTATGCTCACCCGTTAAGAACAATTTCTGCATTGCATTTTCCCGTTAAGAACCAGCTGGTGTTAATCAGACAACAACGTTTCCTGTACCAAGCTGTTAGTGTATTCAGCGAGCAGGCTTCAAACGAAAGCAACCACTTACAGCAAGACCATTCGCAACACACCTTGCGTATTAGCGTTACGCACTAAAGTGGAACGATCTCGAGGTTGCTATATTGTGCGCCATTCCAGCCAGAGCCCAAGCCGACTAGGCCAGAACTGTAGGTGGCGTCATTGGTGACCACGACAAGCCGGTCATCCAGATAGACCTCCTGTTTCGCTGTGCCAAGCCGAAGTTCTATGGTAAACCACGTGTTGCCTTTGAAAACCGCGGTGCCTTGAGCTATTACTTTCTTGAAGCATTTTAACTCCCATGTCCCCGGCACGTTAATCCTGAAGGAATACCCCGGCGGATCATCGTCATCACCACCTGGTATTGTACCTATGAACCCGTGAACAGAGACTGCCCCAGCCGCCTCAACCAGCACATCTACGCGGATTCTGTAATTGCTCCAGGTAGAATGACCTAGAAACGTGAGCGGTAGATAAGCACCACCCCAAGCTATCCCCGGCTGAGTTGCACACTGGCGCAAGCACCTGCCACCAGCTACCGCCCTGTTGGCAATCTCAAAGGCACCCTGGTAATCGTAATGCAGACGCGCCTGCTTGTAAAGCCCATAGTGGGCGTAACTGTCGCGGTATGGAAGTTTAAGCGGCACATCAGCTGGCGGTGTGCCATAAGCGCCCTTGAGCTGCCCTGTGGTAGACGTTATCGTGTAAACTGCATCTCGTTTAAGCGGCACACGGTAGGTACCATTGGTAGCGAGTATGCAGCCGGTATGCATGAAAAGCGACTGCTCAACACTCTCCCAAACCTGAAGGCGTTTTCGACTGAGGTGCAACGGCAGATCTATCGTAAGTAGCTGTTCTACGGTTGCGCCAGCGGTCTCCACCAGAATTGAGATATCTTGCCCGTCTGGCGACATGAGAGTAGAGTACGTACCGCCGCTCGAAATAAGTGCGCTGCCCCCATCCATGAACACCCAGCCAGGTTTTACAAACTGGTTAACATGGGCATACCCCCACACAACCGGAAGTACCTCATAGTTACCGCTCCACGGGCTATGCGCGCGAATGAGGCCGACATCTGGATACGACGACTGCGGGTAGTACGACCAAATGAGATTCCACGAGACGTTTCGGGTAATTTTGGTACGAATGTAGTTGAGATTAAACGCGTGAATTAGGTTTATAAGGGCTGCAAACCCCGGAAGATAGTTATGCAGCTCTGAATCCCAAAGCGGCTTGTTAAGGGCGAGGATCTCTGGAGATGCCACCATTGAGGTTTCGCTCCAGGTAACGTGCCCGGCAAATGCCGCTATGGAGGCTGCTAGAGCTGGGTTGGTAACCGCGTCCTTTGCAATGTTTAGCCAACCGTTGCCCCAATCGTCGGAAGCCACTAGTCGGACGTGCTGCAAACCGGCTTCATCAAGCTTCTTGCGAAACCCGATGTACCAGTTGATATCGTAACCGCGTTCGTTCTTTCCGCCTACACTCGTTATGTTTAACCCGTACACATGCTTTGCACCTTGAATGAACTTAATGTAGTAGTGCATCATGTCTTCACTCCAGAAGTTACCACCGCCTATCCAACCGGGTGCACCCCATGCCAGGCAGTCCAGTTCTATGATTCTATTGCGGCTCACCGCCTCCTGCATGAGCCACCATTCGAACCCGCGCTGGTAGTTCTCATCCCGCGGCGTGTGCATGTGGCTGGGCTCCGAGCCCTCAGTTGAATTTACATCGCCTCCCACTTCTACTTTTAATATGCTGAGCGATGCAGCAAAGCCCGGCTTAAACAGGTAATCCAATATCTCGCTCCGCTGCGGTTCCGGGTAGTCAGGCAGCAGCCGGGTAGTGTTCCCACCTCCACTTACTGCGCCAAGGCCTTCAAACGCACGGCCATTTGTCATCTCATCCAGCACCAGGTGAACGGTCGAAGGCTGCTTCTTTGAGCCACGAACACCCAAATCATGTTCGGAAGTAGATACGGGAGATGCCAGCGCCGCACCAGAAAGAGCTACCAGTTCCCTGCGTGTCAAGATATGTTTCACGAAGTTTCCACCTGAGAATATGAATGGATAATACGAACTGTAAGATGTTACCTGTTTTCGTGTGGCACCCGCCTGCCGAATGCCGGCTTAGCCGAGGTATCAACATTCTGCAATTGCCACGCCCCACCCGCGACCAGTAGGATAAGACAAACGGCGGCATTCAAGGACAACTTTCTTATTTGGACCTGCTTGCCACCGACCTGCAATGTCGCTTGCATCGCGCGTCATAAGGGTTATGCAATGCAGGTATAATTCATCGGTGTGTGATTTTCTGCCTCATACCTAAAACTGCACTCAATGAATATTCGTAATTAACAAGATGCAGCAACAATCACGGGCGCGAACTTATGTGGTCTACCTTGGATTAGGCAGCAGCCTTGGTGATCGTGCCACAAACCTGCAGAATGCTGTGAATGGCATGCACAATCAATCCGACGGTGCTTGTATAGCCATTGAGGCAGTTTCACAGGTTTACGAATCGCCGCACATGGGCCTGGCATTCACGGATTCGGAAACGTACCCTGCGCACCTGAATGCGGTCATTCGCATAAGCACTAACCTTGAACCAGAGCTACTGCTAAACGCTATTCATAACGTTGAACAGCTTGGCGGACGCGAGCGGACTCTGCATTGGGGGCCCAGAACCATTGACATCGACATACTTCTTATCGACGATATGGTGATTGACACAGCGCGATTAACGGTACCGCATCCCGGTATCTTACATCGGCCCTTTGTGCTGCTGCCGCTTGCTGATGTGGCACCGAAGATTTGGTTGGCTAGTGGGGAAACCGTGGAGAGCGCAGTGCAAAGGATTATGACCGAACGACCGATAATCAGAAGAACTGCCGATGCAATCAGCAATCCCGGGATGGCAGGGAGGATGTAATGGCGATGCAATTTCTTTACGAGGCTCTTGATGCCTCGGGCCAAAATGTAATAGGGAAAATTGCAGCTTCTAGCGAAGAAGACGCTACCACGCAGATCTCGCAAATGGGTTGTACCATCATCGCGCTGCACTTGGCACGTGGGCAGGCTAAAACAGCCAACGCGCCGCACATGCCTGCCGCCACCGAAGATACCGCTTCAGTCAATTCTCCCCTGGTCGCCCAGCCGTTCCGCCCCGATGTTTACGACGACCAGCCGTCTATGGCTCCACCCACTATGCAGGTAGACCAACACAGGACGATGGTGCTAAACACAATTGCAGACAGTCCAACGCCCTTAGGTACCACCCAGGATGGCGCATTAGAAGAAGACACCACGCAGGTGGGCCAAGGTCCTGCAATCGTCTATCGACCCCTTTCGACAGCTGCTCCAGATCCGCGAATCAGCAACGGGCAGTCCGGTGCGGTGGTTTCAGCCGGCCAGTCGCGTATCGTCATGACAGGTTCGGCCGCGCGCCAAAAAGTTAAATCGCGCCCTAAGGGGCCGATCGCTGCACCCGGGGCCACAGCGTACGTCAACGACGCTAACGCACACCTTGGCAGCGCCACCAACAAAGATCTTATGATGTTTTTTCGGCAGTTGGCTTCCCTCGTGCAGAGCGGAATGTCGATCTACGCGGCCCTCGAAAACCTTGCACCACGCACTCCTAATCGCGCATTAAAGGTAGCTGCGACGGAGATGCGACAGGCGGCACAGGCTGGTGCGCCCATATCAGGTGTGATGCTGAAGTATCCGCGCGTTTTCCCAAGCCACGTTGCCGCAATGGTTACTGCAGGTGAAACTGGCGGTTTTCTTGAGATAGCGCTGTCCGAGCTTGCCCGCATCTACGAACAGAATATTGCCTTATACAAGGGTTCCTGGATACCGAAGCTTCTCGCGGTACAATCGTGGTATACACTTATGATTGTGTTGCCGCTTATGCCCTACTTCTTCTCTACCTTCAACCTGGTGAACAACGTTAAAGCCTATGCGCGAGCCGAGACATTCATATGGATGCCCGCGGCATTTGCTATTCACATGGCGGCATGGTGGATGGGTAGACACCTGCGTTTGCCAAAATACCGGCGAATGCTTGATTCGCTTGCTTTAAAGGTTCCCCCATTTGGCGACCTGCAGCGTCACGCGGCACTTACAAACTTTCTACAGGTGTTACGGCGACTGTACCATGCTGGTGTCGCACCTATTGCCGCATGGGAATGTGCAATGAACACAGCGTCCAACAGCATTATAAGGGATAAACTGGCTGAATCTTACAAAATCATGCAGTCTGGCATGTCGCTTCCTGAGGCATTTCAGGCAACCGGTCTATTTACCAGCGACATCGAGCAGATGATCACAACTGGCCATCACTCGGGTCGCCTGGTGGAAATGCTCGACCATTCCACCGAGTTTTACATAGAGCAGACGCAGGTATATTCTGGCAAAGCGAAGTTTATGATGCTGCGATTTGGAGTCCTCGCCACACTTATCCTGGGTGGCGGCGCGTTGTGTTGGCTTACCTATAGCTACTTCCACGGCATGTTTCACTATGTCGACGCCAATTTTGGCAGCTTTGTTTTAATAAACGCCTCTTCCCTCTCTACCATTAATGCTAGGCGACGCCAAGGGCACAGTACGCGCACGTGCCGAAAGGACGGCCATGGCAGACTTTAAATACCGTGCTTCCAATTCTATGGGTGAGTTTGCCGAGGGTGTGGTTACCGCACCAGACATGCCTTCTGCAGCCGAGATTATACGGTTAAAAGGATACATGCCTACCGAACTCAGCGTACTGGTTGCAGAGCCTGTTGCTAATTATCCAATGACTGCTGTTGAGTCGGGCCAGTCGGCCCAAGTTGCTAGCACACATCTGCTCACCCTCACGGTTCCTGAAGAGCAATTCGCCTATACGGGCCTCACACTGGGAGGCGAAATTCCGGAAGAGGCTGAAGAGCAGAACGCTCGCCTGGAGCCCTGGCAGCGCGGCGGAGCCGTGCCGAGAGTGGACCCGGTTACGCCTCCAGTGACAGCGATGGTACCATCATCAATGGGTACAGCTGGGGCGCTTAGTAGCAATTCACTTGCAGGTGTTGCCCCGCGTGTGTTGCGCGAGCAGAGTGGGCAAGCTCGCACACCCGAAACTTTGTCGCTTGCCGAACGGTTTAAGGAAGCGTTTATCTACCCGGTGGTTTCCGGCATTGTGTTGAAGGACCTGGTTGCCTATTACCGCCAGTTTGCTACGCTCATTAACGCCGGTATGCCAATGTATCAGGCACTAATTGGCCTGGAGAGCCAGACCAAGAACGGACGACTGAAAGAGGCGACACGTCTGGCTGCAATGCATGTTCAACGTGGCGGAAGGCTCAGCGAATTCATGGCTACCCAGCCCACCGTATTTCCACGCCTGCATGTTGAGATGGTCGGCGCAGCAGAACAGGGCGGAATGCTGGACAGTGTTCTAAGACAGATTGCGGATGACGTAGAGCACGAACTGCAAATAAGACGGCTCCTTTTCATCGAGACTTTCTATCCAAAGGCCGTCCTGTTCATGGCGCTTATGCTGTTAGGTGGCCATTTCTTTGTAGACGGAACACCGGCTTTTTCTAAACTAATCCTTGGTGGGCTTGGCAAGCAGAGCTACGGAGTTTCCGATTATCTTAATGATACAATAGGATTTGGTCTTAAGCTTCTGATACCGATCTTCCTGGTAGTGGCGCTATTTCGGCTCGTACTATTCCGCATCTCGTTTGTGCGTGAGGCGTACGATACAGTAAAGACAATCATACCAGGGCTAGGCACTATCATTAAGGGATTTGCGCTTGCACGCTTCATGCGGATGTTTGCCGCGCTCTACCGCACAGGCTTTACAATGTCTTCGGCATTGAATATTGCGGGAGAAGCAGCTGGCAACGTGCTGCTTCGCAACTCAGCCCGGCGGGCTGTCGTTCATGCTGAACGCGGTGGACTGATATCTGACGAGTTGCAGAAATCCGGTTTCTTCCCTGGTATTGCCTTGAACATGATACGTTCTGGCGAGACTACCGGCAATCTGGATGAACTATTGACGAAATCTGCCGAATATTTCGAAGATGAGTCCAAGGTTAAGTCGCGGCAGCTAGCAGTTATCTTCAGTGTCGTGGTTTTGCTACTGGTCGGCATTCTTGTTCTGTTTGCAATGATTAAGTTTTATGGCGGTTATGCAAGTAACATTTCGAGCGCCGGCAAATAGGTAGTGTGAATCGACGTTTGTGGCAGGGAGACAGATGAGCAGCACAGGCAAGACAAACTATTATGAGGTACTTGGTGTTGAGCCGACGGCCACAATAACAGATATCAAGCATAGGTATCGTGAGCTTGCGCGCAAATATCATCCTGACCTAAACCCGGGCCAGGAAGCCGCGCAGAAAATTAAGGCAGTCAACGAAGCGTATCACGTACTGGGCGATGAGGACAAACGCGCTGTTTACGACTTTGAGCAGGCAAAAGTGGCACAAGCCACCAAAGCTGCCCACGAGGCCAACAAACAGACGGTTAAACCCTCGCCAACCGGCCATGCCACCGCGGGCCGCGTAGAATTTAACGGCTTTGGCACAGTACCAAAGAATCCCGCGGCATCCAATACGCGTCCCTCTGTTAACCGTGCTGTTGTTGAAAAGTTCATGCACGAAGCCCAGATTGCTTTCATCGCACGACGATTCACCGAAGCGGAGCGGCTTTGCCGGCATGCGCTATCGTTGGACTCCAGACTTCCATCTGCCCACGAGATGATGGGTGACATTTACGCGCGTCGAAATCACACAGATATGGCGGTAAAGGCCTACACCTACGCGCTGCAGTACAACCCCCACAATGCAGCTGCAATGGCGAAAATGCAGCGACTCAGCGCGGTAGGCAACGCAGCGCAAGGCGGCACAGTGCCCAACGTAAGGCGTGCGCAAAACCCTGGCGGTGAGACTATGCTCACAACCATGGCACCAGACAAACTGATGCTCACTATTGGCGTCGCCTCCGTTATACTACTAACCGGAGTTTCGGCGCTTATATCATTTGCACCTGGTCCTGCCCTGTTATTGGGTTTTAGTCTTATGCTGCCGGTCTACCTGATCATAATGGGTGGCTTGGCCGGTCTTCTTATGGCGCTATACGGTGGACTTGGACCACAAGCCGAGGAGCTGGTAGCCGTCCGGCCAAATGGACACCCGGTCTTTCTCACCCCAGTTCTCATAATAAGTGCCATAATAAGTTACTACATTTCGCTCATTGTATATTTCGGGATTGGGTTTACACAGGGCAAATTTTCGAGGTCTGTGTTCAAATTGTACGGAGCAGCAATGCTGCTAACATTGGTCTGCTGGCCGTTATATCACCCACCCGGTATTTCTGGTGCCATTACGGTGCCGCTGCTCGCTGGGAATATTCTCTTCCCGGGGCTTATGGCGGGCTGGCGATTTGGAGATTGGCTGCGAATGGGCAGCAGCCTAACGAAACCGCATTAAAAATCTTGTTACGGCCTGTATTCTGGAGCTGATCCTCATGAGCCTTTTCGCAGGTAAAGACTTTGGCTTTATCCCCGTATTCGATCCCGCTGCCGGTATGCTTGTTCGCGAGGCACCAGGAACCGGTGCAGGTTGGTGGTCCGGCGCACCGTCGTCGTATTTCGACTCGCACACAAATACCTTCTACCTGGTCTACCGCGTGCGGCACCCCCGAGAACTGGGGAGGGGAGTTGAGTGCCGTATTGCTGCCAGCGACAACGGCGTCACCTTTCACGACATCTGGGCACTTCCCCGAAATTCGCTAGATTCCCTCTCTGTAGAAAGGAGTTCAATATTTCGGGGTAGGGATGGCCACTGGCATCTGTTGCTCTCCTATTGCAATGGTGCAGACGGCCGCTGGAATATCGGCACCATTCGGGCCGCAGAGCCAGACCAATTCGATGTTTCCCACATGCGAAGCTGGCTATCGCCAGACGACGTTGCTGCCGAAGGTGTTAAGGACCCCGTGGTGTTTCAGCTAGGTGGCATGCTTTATACCCTGATTAGTTACGCGGTACTTACAAACCCGGATGTGTGCGCGATTTCGCCAGACCTTCATGCAATGGGTGACGTGTATAACACTGGCTACATTCGATCGCGAACCGGTGCGTTGATGGGAATTGAGGGACAACGCGCCAGCTGGCTTGGAGATGTTTCGCCCATTTGCCAGCCAATCCTTGCTGGCTCTACCGAGGCATCCAATAATACCGATGAGGTCGCGTGGGACGCATACTGCCGCCGGATTTCGACCATTGTACCTCTTGAGTTTGGCGGATTTCTGGCTTATTACGATGGCAGCGCCGATGTAAACGGAAACTATGAGGAGCGCACAGGGCTCGCTTACTCCTCGGATCTGCACACATTCCATTCGCTCACGCCAGATGCACCCCTGCTTAAATCGCCTCACAGCACTGGCTCGCTGCGCTACGTAGATGTTCTATCCGTTGGGCACGAACTGTTTTACTACTATGAGCTGGCCTGTCCTGATGGAAGCCACGAATTGCGGGTAGCTGTTGTAGACCGCTAGCACTTTGGACGAAACCTTCGCCAAAGCTAACCCGTAGTGTATTGCGTGATCATGTTAACAGGGCCATGGGTACCGTTACGAGTAAAATTTCTGCAAGGTATTTTAGGCTTGTGCTGTAAACTGCTGTTGCGCGCTGTGAAACTCAATCCCTGTGCACCGTACCTGCTGCCCGTTCCCAGGAGGAACTGTTATGAAATTGAACTCTGCACTGACGCTTACCGGTATCGCTCTGGCGTTTGTACTCCCTGCCCATGCTGCGCCTAACCCAACTACTCCTACCGCAATGTCGATTTTTAAGGGAGCAGCGGCCTCATTTGCAGGGACGAAATCTATGAAACAGCTTTGGTATATGACATCTAGCCTGGGCAAAATGGGTAGCGTCAAAATGTACATGCACTTCGAGCGTAGCGGGACACAATTGCGCTTTGACATGTCGATGAGCATGCTGTTTGGTGACATTCCGGGAATGTCCCCCGCCGACAAGAAGAAGTTCAACCTGGTTACCAATATTGAAACATATGCAGACTCGCATACGATGACGATTTATTCGGCGCGTTCACGCACCTACACCGTTCAACCGCTTACACCGGAATACGCAGCTCAAATGGCCTCCATGGTGAACATGTATAAACCGTTCCTGGCAGAGATTGGCAAGAGTGCTAGCGAGCCAGGGTCGTTCGCGGTAAAGCCGGGAATGCTACAAGGAAAAAGCGTTTGGTGGGTAACCATTAATCCTAAACTGTTTGCGGACCTTTCGCAAAAGCAGATGGACGCTGCAGTAAAGCTTATGGGCCAGAAGCCAGCGAATGGGACGGCAACCCCAGTACCCTCCACGCCTGATAGCCCCGTTTCGCCGATGCAGATGAACCCCATGGCAGCGGTTAAAGGCGTCATGAAAAATGCCAAAATCTCGATGGCGTTTTCCAAGGATACCAACATGTTCATGGGCATGGTTATGAAGATGCAGATGCCGGGAATGAAAGCGCCTGTAACCGCAAGAATGAATATCTTGGCCAGCAAGACTAACATAGCTATACCCGCCTCCGATTTCACGTTTATTCCGCCAAAAGGCGCAAAAAAGGTCGATTCAATGATGGACGTCAACGCTGGTATGGTTCATTAGCTCGTTCCTGCTGGCAAGTAGCACCTCAAATCGTACTGCCCCCAATTAGGCGCGTGTTCCCTGAAAAGCGCTAAAGGTGGTACCCGCACGACCTGGCCGGCAAGTATCTGTTACGGACATGCGTTCGGCGTTGTGCCCACGAAGTGGTTGGATATTTGGTGTGAGTAGATGCGGTGCTGAACCGCGGAGATATTGAAAGCGTTCAGCACCCGCGTAACAGCCTGGCAACGAATAGCATTACGTAAGATCAACCTGTGAATAGTGCACCCACTGGGTGCCACAGGGTAACGATGTAAACATGAATTATCCTCGTCGGCCATGCTGCAGCCCTGATACAATCATCTAACCGAATGACCGGAGGTTCACTTTTGAAAGTTACGGCGTCCATCGCCCTCCTGGGCCATATTGCAATTGTAATGCTAGCTCCACTATCGGCAGCGGCAGTGCCTGCCGCCGTGCCCAGTGCCCTCTCCATTTTTACAAGGTGTTCTAACATCTACAAGGGGGCAACGTCCATCCAGCAGCTGTGGGTTACAAAGTCCAGTATGGGGGAGATGGGCTACATGAAAATCTTCTCTCACTACACGACCATTGGACACGACGAACGATTAACGATGACGATGGTAATGGCAATGAAAATACCACCAACGCTAAGGGGTTCCTTTTCGTCGCCACCCATCAGTACTACCAAGTTGATAATGTATGTAGATAACGGCCAGGTGACCTATTACAATTCCGCCAACAACAAGTATCTGCAAAAACCAATGGGTTCAGCGGAGAAGGCTCAGTTAATTGGCTTGCAGAATATGTATATGCCTATTCTTAAGAAGCTTGGGACTTCAATAACCAATCCAACTACCTTTGCGGTCATGGCGGGCACGTTCAACGGCAACCCAGTCTGGTGGATCACCGTCAACCGGAAGGCAATATCTGCCCATGTAACCGCCCATTCGAAGCAGGCTATATCCCAAATTCGCACCAAGAACGACAGCCCGGATGCCGCTGCATCACCCATTGACAAACCCGCTGTCACAGCGGGAGCCATAAGCACGCCGACTGTTACATCTTCTGCAACAGCGGCTTCACCACATGCGACCCCCAGTTCTATGCCGACGGGAGCCGCAATGTTGAGGAACGCCCATGTTACCATGGCGTTTTCGCAACAGACGGGCGAGTTCCTGGGAATGCGCATCGTGCAGAAACACCCTGGGCAACCGGCACCAGTTGTCGTTACCGTAACGCTGCTAGGCAGCAAACTCAACGCTCCAATACCACCATCTACCCTGACATGGGTAGCTCCGAAAGGAGCCCACAAGGAACCCAACATCGCCAGTGTCTTCGTTGGCACATTTCATTAATCCGCCATGCAGTAGCACCACACGTGCAACGGGGGGTGAAGTTCCGGTTAAGGAACCAGACTCCC
>JAJZFK010000180.1 GCA_021805405.1 bacterium | reverse complement strand
TTCCGCTTCCTTAACGTTACGCCTCACACCTTCGCACTTGCAGCACATTTACAGCGACTTGGCGCAGATCCTGCACCTATAGCAGAGCAGGTATTTGAAAACAGGTCGTATGCGGCGCTTCAGCTGCTGGGCCTGGCTATTACCGGCATGAAAGTGAGTGCCGACGGCCAGATAGCGTGGGCTGCAATCAGCTATGACGACTTTCAAAGAATTGGTGCTGTGGATGCAGATACCGAAGGTATCGTCTCAAACATCCGCTCTATCAAGGGAGTGCAGCTCGGTATGCTCTTTCGCGAGGTGAATCCAGGCTCCGTTAGGGTTAGTCTGCGCTCGCGAGAGGGATGCGATGTCACCAGCATTGCGCGTGTGTTTGGCGGGGGCGGGCACAAGCTTGCTTCTGGCTGCAGCCTTAATGACTCGCTATCACAAGTAGTCTCGGCCGTGGTAGCAGAGTCCGTCAGGCAGCTAGGGCACCAAGCCTAGGCGGCCACTTTGCGCATGTGTCGCCAATTACAGGACTGTGGGCTCATTGATTAAATCGACACATTATCTTATGTGGATAACCCCGCCCGCTTGTTTTCGAACGAATTCTTTGTAGGATAATCTGCTGGATGATCCCACACTGGTTGCTGGTCCAAACCACCCCGAGCACTGCTGCGACTAGGCACGCTCCCTGCAGCCGTTGGGTTACTTCTTCATTCCTTTGGGCATGGGTGCCGAATAGGCATGCGGATTTTCTCCGGGCAGGCGTGCGGGCGCGGCGGTAGATGCGTTGGGCGACACAGGCGCGTCATCCTTAGAGCAGCCTGCAATGCAAGAGGACACCACTCCACAGAGAACGGTAAATCCTATCAGTTTAACAATCTGCGATCTATAAGCGTGCATACTAAGTACTCCAATCTGTTTGCGCCCCCGCATGGCTACAGGCGAGGGCGCTTTCAACTTCTAGATTTCTACCATTTGCCCAACTCGAATTACGGTGAATGGGCCTCGCCATCCCAAGTTGCGCTAAACCAGTACCGGTTTGGTACAACCGCCGGCGTAGTAACGCCAACGTTATATGGGTCGACATAGGTAAGGTTGCATTTATACCATTTAACGTGACCGTCGGCAAATGCAAAGTTGTTGCCGCCGTTGTGCCGCCCACCGGTAGGCAGGTCGGAGTTCCAACCGCTTGATGGGTTGCACCGGGTGTCGTATACAGCGGTATGAAGGGTCTGGCGAGGAGTGTCTGCGGTGTCGCCAAGTATAATGAACTGAGCAGGGAAGTTCACACCAGCAATTGCGCGCCCTGGAAGCGTGCCCGATGCGGTGTCTGCCATCACACAACCATCTCCCTGATTCCATAAGCTATGCGGATTGCTTCCGGGACCATAACCGCTACTCCAGTTATAACCGTAGCCCCAAACCGGCTGAGGTGATCCGGTGCCGGGATTGCAGAAGTCACCATTCGGATTTGTAGTTGCTGGCCGATCAGGACAGAAGAAGACCTGGTAGCTCTTTACATAGGGCTGAATAAGAAAAACAATGTCGTTCTGTATCCATCCCTCAAATGGAGCCCCGGGAATAGGTGGGTTGTTATTACCGGTAACACAGGGAAAGGTCTCGTCATAGTCTTCAACATACATCTGCGTTGCAAGTGACAACTGCTTAAGGTTGCTTGTACAGCTTGTTTTTCTGGCATCCTCACGCGCCTGTGCAAAAACTGGGAACAGGATCGCTGCCAAGATAGCAATAATTGCTATTACCACGAGTAATTCAATGAGCGTAAAGCCCGTTGGCTGTCGACCTTCATTTGAAACGTTTTGTCTCATGTGATGTCTCTCTCTTCGTATTTTCTGCAATCTATGACTTTCCGATTGCGAGTAATAATGGCACATAGCCCGGTCGCTTTAAAGTACATGAAAAGTAGGTGGCTGAATTGTCGTCAATGATTACGACCGTAGAGCTTTCTGACTGACTCCCACCATGGAGGGTGGTACATTGAAATCCAGCAAGTTCACCAAGCCCGATTGAACTGTACCGCGCTTTCAATTTGGTTACTATTGTGGTAGTTTTGTGTTAACGTACGATTAAGATTATTTTAAATTTGTATTATCATTATTATGCCGAATGCTGAGCTAACACTATGTTTCTATAAATTGAAATCCTCTATAGTAAACTGATTGCCGCTGACGCTCAGAACCACAAGCAATCACTTATTTCGTGCCCCGCATACTGCTGCAAAACACCCCATGAAAGATAACGTAACCAAAGGATATTTGCCTTGATACATTCGTTATCGCCTGTGGGGGGTACACTTCACGCATTAAAACAATTATCAAAAGGTGACACGTCGTATGACCTATGATAACGCCCGCTGTGGAATTCGCGGAGTGCGTGCCACCCTGACTTCAGGACTCGAGTGGATGCTGCACAATGAGTACGGATTTCCTGAAGTGGATAACCTACGTGACATTGGGGGCTCGTCTAACCTTAATGCCTACTTTACGTGCTATCAAGAGCCATTTGTTGTTCGCGTATACCGACAGTCGGTAACACCGCAGCGGTTGGGTTCTATTCAGGCGGCCCGGGAACACCTTTATGCTGCCGGAATACCCTGTACCACGCCAATGGTAACCTGCACAGGACACAAGTGTGCCTGGCTGGATAGTCACCTGGTAGAGGTGGAACGGTTTATCGCTAGCACAGCAACTATGAATTCCCCGGATAGGGTTACGACTGCTTTGCCGATGATGGCGCTCGTACATTCTCTCATGGCGGAACTACCTGAAGACAAGCATGGGGACCAGCCGCTATTTGCCAACCATGTAGAGTCCCGGGAGGTGGTGGCGCGTACAACGAATGGC
>JAJZFK010000013.1 GCA_021805405.1 bacterium | reverse complement strand
AGCGCGCCATCGCAAAGCTGGTGAAGAGCATCGGGGGCGAGACGCCCCCGCTCCCAGGGCAGAGCGCACCGCCGCTAAGTCAGCACAACCACAAAGCGCAATCGTCATCTGCACTCCCTCCTTCAACGAGCGTTAGCGAGTGCCCGGAGGAGGGGTGGCCCTGCAGGGCCGGGGAGGAGTCTCTGCGCCGTGAGCGGTGCCAACAAACCAGTGGCCCGTAGGGTCGGGGAGGAAGCTCTTCACAGTGAGCAGTGCCATCGCGAAGCTGGTGAACCTGCCCACAAGCAATGCGGCCGCTGATACGATTACTACGCTTGACAGGGTGGTACCACGTCGGGTTATTGCCTGCTATTGCAGTCGATTATGGTACAGCCTCGCCTAGGGGGATTACGGTATCCTTTTGCCGACGGTATTCTCGTGGGCTTATTCCCATTACCTGCTTAAAGCGCTTGGAAAAGTAAAACTCATCGGAAAAGCCTAGATACACCGCTATCCGCTGATGAGTCATGGTTGTGAGCGTCAACAACCTGCAGGCTGCCGCAATCCGTCTCTCAGTTCGGTAGAGCACTGGTGAAACACCATACTGCTTTTGAAAGCCCTTTCGGAAGGTCTCGTAGGGAACACCCAATTCGCGTGCCACGTCCTTAGGGTCTATTTCAATTTCAATGTTAGAATCTAGCGCCGCTCTTCCTGCTGTTATTGCATTCTGCAATCCGCCCTTGGGGTGCACGCCGCCCTGTTCAGTATAAATCTCGGTCAAAAGTGTCAGAAGACGGGTAACCTCAGCAGTTTTTTCCATTGGCGACTGGGAAGCTGGTGACACAACGACGGATTCAAGGCGTTTCAACCAGTAGTTTATCGGTTCTAGGTGCACTACGGGACGACAAATGTTCAATATTCCCTGTGTACGACACAGATCAAAGAGCGGACCATCAAAGATTAAGTGACACTCATTCCAGTAGCGCCCAGGCTTTGTTGAATACTGGTGCGGAACATCGGGAGTCACGAGTACAAGGTCGCCTGGAATTACCTGCCTGCGTATTCCGGAGGCGTCGCAATATTCACCAGTTCCTTCAAGAAAGTAGACAATCGCATAGCTTCCAAATACGCGCATCGCTCCACGGTCGGTCCCTGTTCCGCGGTGAATTAGTCCAAGGGACGTAACCTTACCTAGTGGCGTTGCAATATCGTTATAGTACAGGATTTGGGAGTGTGATAGCTCATTACGCATATCGCATCATACCATAATAGACAAATAATGTGCCAATTTGGCTATGGTAGCAAGGGACA
This sequence comes from bacterium, assembly GCA_021805405.1. Taxonomy (GTDB): domain Bacteria; phylum Armatimonadota; class Chthonomonadetes; order Chthonomonadales; family Chthonomonadaceae; genus JAJZFK01. The sequence goes on along the minus strand of JAJZFK010000013.1, from coordinate 1,579 downwards.
GGATGCTCTATACTACAAGTAGTCTGCATAAGCGTATTGCGATTAGTCACGCTCACTAGCCGTCATTTCCCAGACGATTTCCAACGGATAACCTAACCGTGCAGAGAAATGCGAGGTTCCTTCACAATGATAACAGAGCTTGCTGCATCACAGATTGCTTTTTACCGCGATAACGGATTCGTTGTCATCCAGGGTTTTCTAAACAATGCGGAGCTTGATCACTGGCGATGCACCACGCAGGAAGCGGTCGACCAGCGACTTGCGGATACTAATGCCGGTCTAAGCAACCAGGACGACCCAGATGCTTTCTACGCGCAGGTTTTTACACAGTGTATAAAGCTCGCTGATACCCATAAGGGCATGCGCGAGTTAATGCTAGACGAACGTTTAGGAAAACTTGCAGGAACTTTAGCCGGAGTGGATGGTATTAGGATATGGCACGATCAGGCGCTGTTTAAACCACCGTTCGGAAATCCTACTGCCTGGCACCTCGACAATCCCTATTGGTCATTCTCCTCGCAAGACGCCATATCAATATGGGTCGCGCTGGATGATGCCACGAAGGACAACGGTTGTCTCTATTACCTACCCGGTACCCACAAAACAGCTAGTTATCAAAATGCTGGTATCGGACAAAACCAGGCAGACTTGTTCAAATTCTATCCTCAGTGGCGTGAACTCGCATCTGTGGGTTGCCCAGCACCTGCGGGCACAGCAGTACTGCACAATGGGTTAACTGCCCATGGGGCCGGCGCTAACATGACCAATGGCCCGCGCCGTGCGATGACCTGCGCATACATGCCCGACGGTTCAACATTCAACGGGATTCGCAACGTGCTTCCCGAAGCATATTTTGCCGCTCTCAAAGTGGGCGATCTGCTGGACAACGACGTTGTCAATCCACTAATCTGGCACGGCTAATCAAAAAATCGAAAGCACGCGAGCTGAAAGTCGCGTCATTGTACAACGTAGTCTGCTGGCTGCTTTTAGAAATGCAGTTATGCCAATTTAAGAATGAACGGAAGCATGCACCACACCAAGAATAACGGGCTTCGTGCCCTTGCGACACTCATTGGCTTAACTTTAATGCTTGTGGCAACCGGCTTAGAAGCCACGTGTCGGGCCGACGTTGTTCGCTCATCGTCAGCGACTTTCCAGCGGTTACATGTAACTGTTGATCACCTTACCTGCGAATACCTTGTTAACCCCCTTGGTATCGACACACCCTCTCCCAGGTTCAGCTGGCAGGAGACTTCAAATAGGGCCGACTATGTTCAGTCGGCTTACCGGCTTATTGTGGCTAATTCGCCAAGACTACTTGCTGCTGCAAAAGGCAATCTGTGGGACACAGGAAAAGTTTCAGGGTCCCAATCTACTCTCGTTCCGTACCACGGTCGAACGTTACAATCGCGTGTGCAGTGTTGGTGGGCAGTGAAAATATGGAACGCGCATGGAGTGAGTTCTGGGTGGAGCAAACCTGCAAGTTTTAGCATGGGATTGCTGGCGAAGCGTGACTGGAGAGGTAGATGGATTGGAAAGGCAGCCGTCGCGCCTCTTGCAAGCCTCTCAATTTTGCGCA
>JAJZFK010000012.1 GCA_021805405.1 bacterium | reverse complement strand
CTGTGAGCTCGGTACCACCTTTGAAGTCAATACTTGGCTTTATACCGCCCATCAGCATGAGCACGATTCCAGGCACGATTATGACGGTTGAAAACCCAAGCCATGCCCACGGTTTGCGCATGACGTGCAACTTAAACTCGTGAACCTTAAGGCCGTAAAGGTTTACATTCTGTGCCCAGGGGAGATTGACGAGTGCAAAAAGGAAGGTTCGCGTCACCATGATCGCGGTGAACATACTCACAACGACGCCAAGCCCTAGAGTCAGGGCAAATCCTCGTATTGGCCCGGATCCAAAGTTGAAAAGCATGGTACACGTAATCAGTGTACAGATATTTGAGTCGAAAATGGCAGAGAACGCACGCTTAAACCCAATGTCAATAGCCGCGCGTAGTGGTTTACCGGAATTAAGCTCTTCACGGAATCGTTCAAATATCAGGATATTGGCGTCCACAGCCATTCCGATGGAGAGGATGAAACCGGCGATACCTGGCAAGGTAAGAGTTATAGGGTAAACCTTGAACAGTGCATACGAGAAAATGGCATAGAGACAGAGGGCAACATCTGCGAGCAGACCAGGCAGACGGTAACTGTACAGCATGAACGCGAGCACAACTAGCAGGCCGACGGCACCAGCAATCATGGTTGTACGCACTGCGTCGCGGCCCAAGGTCGCTTGCAGATCGCGTGTTTCCAACAATTTTAACGGCACCGGAAGGGCGCCAGCGTTCAGGTTATCCGACAGGCTTTTAGCGCTATCCACAGTGAAATCGCCGTTGATTTCACCGCTATCCGAAATGACGTCGTTTATCGACGGCGCTGTGAGCAGCTTGCCGTCTAGGAAGATTGCAAGGAAGTCGTGGATGTGCGCGCGGGTAGTTTCACTAAAACTGCGAGCTCCAGCTGCGTCCAGAGAAAATTCAATGATTGGTTGGTTGTTACGATTGGGATCGGGAACTGCCTTGGAGTTTGGCAGCAGATCTGCACCAGTTGCAACCAGCAGATTAGGCTTGCTGAATACCTGCTCCTCCAGTTGCTGCTGAGTAACTGGCTTTCCGGTAGAGTTATCGATAAGGACATCCTGGCTCTGGCCAGTTTTTGGATCCTTCACCGTAGTTTGCGACCAGATTGCCAGGCGTGTATTTGTGGAGTTACCAAGTTGAGGTAGCAGATAAAATTGCAGGCTCGCAGTAGAGCGAAGTTGTTCTATTGCCTGCTGTTTGTTCTTAACGCCGGGAAGTTCTACTATAATCTGGTTGGCCGCCTCGTTGGTCATGATGAGCGGCTCTGCCACGCCCGTGGCGTTCACCCTGTTTTCAATGATCTTGCGCACGAGGTTCAACTGGCTCGGTCCCCAGGGATCATTGGGGTGCTGTTTATTGTAGACACTCACCTCCGGGTGCAAAACTACCCTTAGACCTCCCTGAATATCAAGGCCAAGATGGGCCTCGGTGCTCATGTGGAAAACCTTGAAGTTAAACTTCCTGTTGGTAAAGGAGATGAAAGCCGAAATAATGGCCAGTACAAGAATACCAATGAGCCACCGTCGGTTCTGTTGGGCAGTCAAGAACGAAAACCTCCCGGTTTATCTTGCAGCACAGATACAATCTGACCGCATACACCGCAGGTATTATGCTTTATCCCTTGCAGGCATGTCAAGATTCACAACGTACCAAGGTTGCGTTGTTTTATTCTTAGTTGATTAATCTCAAACCTTACTCTCGGCCCTCCCTAAAATACGCTGGTTTCTAACCAGTTTCGACAGGTTGCACTTCTTAACACGTTTCATGTTACATCTAGATATCGGCGATACGCTTCCAGGAAATGGTGCATTGTCGCTGCCTGGATTGAACTAATCGTTAAATAGCGACACGAATTCCGTTTTTGAAATTTACTTTGCACCGCGAGAAGGATAACGGGAAAATCAATAGAATTCAATTTCAGGGGAAGGCCATGTGATGGAAGTGCTTAAATAATGGAGGTACGCGTCATGAACACAATGTATGCGGGAGGTACAGGTTTAACCGCGGAACAGACTGATTTTTATCGCGATGAGGGGTATCTCGTCCTAAACGGACTGCTTAACAACGACGACCTTGCGGGTGCACAGGAGGCTATGGAGCAAAAGGTTGAGGAGATCGCCAGGTAAATGGTGTCAAATGGCGCTTGCGTCGATGACTTTGGCGATGCTGGATTTGACCGGCGATTGGCGCTCCTGTTTGCCGGGCGTGTTGATGACGAGTTCCTGAAATTCGGTAGGTCGTGGCGTGAGCGCCGACCAGGGTACTTTAACTTGATGACAAACAGCAAGATCCTTGACGCAGTGGAATGCCTGATTGGCAGCGAGATATTTGCTAATCCGGTATACAACACCCGGCCCAAAGTACCGGGTGTTGCTGCTGGTGCAGTACCCTGGCATCAAGATAAGTCATACTGGCCCGGAGCAAATTCTAATCCCGTAATTACAGTTTGGATACCGCTGGTAGACGCAACTATGGATAATGGATGCCTTCATGTGTGGCCGCGTACACACCGCACCCCCGTTCTCTCCTATCATACGGAAAGCCTTTCTGGTACCGGCTATACAGAGCTTGATGAGCGCCACCTTCAGCGATACCGTAAGCGTACCGAACCCTTGCCATTGCCGGTAAGCAGGGGCAGCGCCATCCTTTTCAACGATCGATGCATCCATTCGTCCACACCCAATCTGACCGATCGTGTTCGCTGGAGTGTAGACCTCCGATATCAGCCAGTCGACCAGGACCCAATGACGAGTCATGGGGTCGGCTTTTTAGCACGCAGCAGGAAGCATCCGCGGGCAGTCGCATCACTGGAAGATTGGCTGCAATACCGTCCAGAACATATGGAGGGATGATCGTAATGACTGAGATCACACGACGGCAGCTGTTAACCGGGGCAACGTTAGCAGCGGGTCACGAACTGGTGATGCGCTCTGGTACGTTGCGCGCAACAGCGCATATATCCAACTGCTACGGGGCCAATATCGGTCCCAACATGAGCGCTAGCCGCGTAGCGTATCTAGCAAAATGTAACCTGGCTATTGGCGGATTATGGTTTGATTACAACAACCGCGACAATGTACTTAAAACTTCGGCAAACATACGGCGAATTCGCGAAATCAATCCGGATTTCAGATTAGTAGATTACACATCTGCCCCGGATGCGCCAACCACCACTAAAAATCTGCCAGCTGATGCCTGGCTGCGGTATTCAGACGGCGCTGTAGTAGCCGGCTGGCCCGGAAGTTCAATGTTGAACCTTGCTAATTCAGATGTAGTCGAGTGGGTTGCACAACATTCCATTCGACACGTTAGGGAGCTTGGACTTGATGGAGTCTTCCTCGACAGCCTGGACGCTGAATTTGACGATTGGGAGATCAATCTCTTTGGCAAAAAGCGCTTAAACTTTCAATCCAACGGTCGCGGGAAATTTAACGATTTTCAGTGGTTAAGTGATACGTGGCGTAAGGCAAAACTCGCCATTGCCAAGCGAGTACGAGATCTCATCGGTTCATCTGCCCTACTACTTGCCAACCAGCCTGGAAAGGAAACAGCCCCCTATTTGAATGGTGTTCTTCTTGAAGACTGGGTCGACTACTTTTTCAACGGCAAGATAACCTTTGACCAACTGTTGAGCGATTGCAATTGGTGGCTATCACATTCACGCACGCCTGCTATCACCACGCTTTCGTGTAGTAGTGGGCTAGTACCTCCATATAACGCATGGAAGCTGCCGGCGGCAGAACAGAGCACTCTGCTTACTGAAGGTAAATCGAAGTTGCCACGCATGAGGTTCGGACTTGCCGTAGCTCTTATGGTTGGCTCGAACTACTCCTACGACCTTAACACCCGATGGCGGGGGCAACATTGGTGGTACCCGGAGTACGACGTGGACCTTGGCAAACCTTCAGCCTCTTACTCTAAGCGACGTGATGGCGTATGGCAGCGCCGGTTTGCCCGCGGGCTGGTACTTGCGAACCCCACTGGTTCCACCGTTGACGTTTACCTTCCCACGGTGCTACGCAACGTCTCGACGGGTAAGAGTGGCAGCTCGTTCAAAATCGACGCTAATGACGGCATGATTTTGGTGAGCTAACGACGTGGAATACACAAATTAACAGCGTTAACTGGCAGAAGGCCCGGTGGGGGTTAACACCTCAACACCGCCTGCCGCACCGCGCCAACGTGGTAGTACGTGCTATAATGATAGGAGATTTAAGGTCACTAGCGTTTATTATCACGTCACAGGTAATGCCAGCTTAATTTATGAACCAGAGCCACATACGTAACTTTTGCATCATCGCTCATGTCGACCACGGAAAGTCCACCCTGGCGGACAGGCTGCTAGAAACTACTCACACTATCGCCCACCGCGACATGCAGGCGCAGCTTCTAGATACAATGGATCTGGAGCGAGAGCGCGGTATTACGATTAAAATGACTGCAGTGCGCCTGCTCTACACCGCTCAAAATGGCGAAGAGTACCAGTTCAACCTAATCGACACTCCTGGGCACGTGGACTTCACCTACGAGGTGTCTCGATCGCTTGCTGCATGTGAAGGTGCATTGCTGGTGGTAGACGCAGCTCAGGGCGTTGAAGCACAGACGTTGGCAAACGTGAATCTGGCATACCAAAACAACCTTGCACTCATACCGGTAATCAACAAGATCGATCTGCCGGCTGCCGATCCGGAGCGTGTCCGTGATGAGATTGAGAACGTTCTCACGCTTGACGCATCGGACGCAATTCTCGCGAGCGCCAAGGCAGGAATCGGTATTTCCGAAATCCTGGAAGCGGTAGTTCACCGTATTCCTCATCCTAAAGGCAATCACGACGCACCGCTTCGTGCGCTTATTTTTGACAGCAAATTCGACACATACCTGGGCGTCGTCTGCTACATCCGTATTATTGATGGATCGTTGCAAATGGGGCAGCGAATAAAATTCATGGCCTCGGGCAAGGAATTCGAGCTTGTGGAGGTCGGTGCCTTTGCACCAGAGCGTCGCCCCGGCCGCGCCCTAAATACGGGTGAGGTAGGCTACATCTCCGCTGGCATAAAGACGATTGGTGATGCGCAGGTTGGCGATACCATCACCCTCGCAGATCGTCCAGCGCAGGATGCACTGCCCGGTTACCGAACCGCCAAGCCCATGGTATTTTGCGGGCTTTACCCGCTAGATGGCTCACAGTATCCCGATTTGCGGGAGGCGCTCTTCAAGTTGCAGCTTAACGATGCTGCACTATCATTTGAACCAGAGACATCTGCAGCGTTAGGTTTCGGCTTCCGTTGCGGGTTTCTTGGCCTTCTGCACATGGACGTTGTACAGGAGCGACTCGAGCGAGAGTTCAACCTGGGCCTAATCGCCACTTCACCGTCGGTCGTCTACAAGGTATACCGAACGGACGAAAAGATTGATGAGATAGATAACCCCGCGCAACTGCCTAACCCAACGTATATAGATCACATTGAAGAGCCCTATGTAGATGCTACCATGATGATGCCCGGGGGTTATGTGGGTACGATCATGGAGCTATGTCGTGATCGCAGAGGCGATTTCGTTAGCATGGAGTATCCGGCACCAGATCGCGCGATGCTTCGCTACCGGCTACCACTAAGCGAAATTCTCATGGATTTCTTTGATCAACTGAAGTCACGTACACGGGGATATGCGAGTTTTGACTACGAATTAGGCGGGTATCGAACGTCACACCTCGTGAAAATCGACATCCTTATGAACGGCGATATCGTAGATGCACTTTCGTTCATCACCCATCGCGACAAGGCTTATGATCGTGGCAAATCCATAGCGGAGAAGCTTAAAGAGGTGGTGCCGCGCCAGCAATATGATATCCGGATTCAGGCTGCTATCGGCGGTAAGGTAGTGGCTGCCGAAACGGTTAAGGCGTTCCGCAAAAATGTTACTGCCAAATGCTACGGCGGAGATATTTCACGAAAACGCAAGCTTCTTGAGAAACAAAAGGAAGGTAAGAAACGCATGAAACAGGTTGGCTCTGTGGAGATACCGCAGGAGGCCTTTCTGAGCGTGCTAAAATTGAGTTAGCACCTGCACGAACGACTGTGAGCGGCGCTTGCAATTTCTGCAGCGCGCCGTAATTTGGCATATTTGATCCCTGCTGAATTACGACATGCCCATCAGCGGCAGCAGGTCGATTGAAAGGAAAGCCATGCATCGCGTGCTAGTTAGTGATCCCATTTCCGAGGTTGGTCTCGCGCCACTACGGGCCGATTCGGGAATAGAGGTAGATGTTCGAACCGGGTTGACTCCCGAACAGTTAAAATCCGTTATTGGTGGCTACGATGCCCTGCTTGTAAGAAGCGAAACCAAGGTAACTGCGGACGTGCTAGGCGCCGCTCACCGGTTGCAAATCATTGGGCGCGCCGGGGTAGGTGTCGACAATATCGACGTTAGAGCAGCTACCGAACAGGGCATTGTTGTGGTGAACTCGCCAGATGGTAACACTCTCGCCGCAGCCGAGCTCACCGTTGGTCTCATTCTATCTCTCCTGCGCAATATTCCAGCAGCCAATGCCACAATGTGCGCCGGCAAGTGGGACCGTAAAAAGTTTACTGGAACCGAGCTCGCTGGTAAAATTGTAGGAATTGTTGGCCTTGGCCGTATAGGCTATGCCGTTGCTGAGCGCCTGCGCGGCTTCCAGGTTAAATTAATCGCATACAACCCGTTTGTACCCGAAGACACCACCCGGCAGCTTGGTGTTGAGCCGGTATCACTGGATGATCTTTTGCGCCAGAGCGACATCATCACCGTGCATACCCCGCTTAGCCCGGAGACGCGCGGTCTCATTGGGCCGAAGCAGTTTGAAATAATTAAGCCGGGTGTGCGAATAGTAAACGTTGCCCGTGGTGGAATTATTGACGAACAGGCGCTAGCCGACTGCGTGCGTGATGGGAGAGTTGCTGGTTTCGCATTCGACGTATTCACAACGGAGCCACCCGCACCCGATAACCCGCTACTCGGAATTGAAAAGAGTGTGGTTACCCCGCACCTTGGCGCATCCACTCATGAAGCACAAATCAAGGTTGCAATTGATGTAGCAGAGCAGGTAGTGGATGTACTTGCGGGCCGACCGGCGCGCTCGGCCGTTAACCTGCCGCAGATGGATGCAGATGATCTCCTGAAGCTTGCCCCTTACATCACACTTGCGTCCAGGATAGGCAGCCTTCAAAGTCAGCTTGCACACAGTGCAGATGGCAGTGAGCGAAAGCCCATCTCGGCCGTAGAGATTGTTTTCAGCGGTGAATTTAGTGGACTTCCCACCGGGCCGATAACGAGGGCTGTGCTAAAGGGTCTTCTTACTCCTCTCGCGGAGGGATCGGTAAACCTGGTGAACGCGCCGTACCTCGCAGAAATGCGTGGTATAAAGGCTATAGAGCAGCGCCGCGATGCCACACCAGATCATACCTGCCTGCTTTCGGTGCGTGCTCACCTTGCAAACGGTGAGCGAACAATCTGCGGTACTGTTTACAACAACGAGGCTCACATCGTACACATTGATGGTTACCACGTAGACATCGTACCAAACGGCAATATGGTAATAACGCAGCACACCGATCGGCCGGGCATTATCGGTAAGGTCGGAAACCTGCTAGGTGAAAACGCTATAAACATTGCTGGCATGCATGTTGGCCGTGAGGCTTCTGGCGGACGGGCAATCATGGTGCTTATGATAGATGAAGAGGTACCTGCAGAACTCATGGAAAAAATTCGACGCATTCCGGGTATGGAACGTGCGCGCATGGTCTCACTGTGAGTCAATCGGCAAGTGATAATACGCAGCCTGCCGGGCTGCGCGCACTCGCCGATGCCTTGGCAGATGCCGTGGTTGTGCAGCACTCACTCCTAGTGGCCTGCGCACCAGTATTCGGGCAGATCACAAGTGCGTTTGTAAACACACTGACCGCCGGAGGTCGCATTCTTCTGTGCGGCAACGGCGGCAGTGCGTGTGACGCCCAGCACGTAGCATGTGAACTGGTTGGCCGCTTTATGCGCGACCGCCGCCCACTCCCGGCGATGGCACTTAATTGCGATGGCGCAGTTATGACCTCGCTATCAAACGATTTTGGGTATGAGCACGTCTTCGAGCGACAGGTAATGGCTCTGGCACAGCCACGCGATGTAGTAGTAGGCATTAGTACCAGTGGTAATTCCAGCAATGTAATTCGTGCCGTAGAAGCCGCCCGCACTATTGGAGCCGTTACCGTTGGCTTTACCGGGGGTAGCGGCGGGCGTATCAAAGACATGGTGGATATCTGCTTTCGTGCGCCTAGTGAGCACACGCCGCGCATACAGGAGGCGCACCTTTTGGTATGGCATGCCGTGTGTGACGCTGTAGAGGCCGAAATTTGCTTGCGAGGGTAACGTGAGCCAGCGGCATTACACTTTTCCGCCTGTCTTTAATGAGGACGAGAGAGAACAGTTCGCACGAAGATTATCATCATGGTACCTGGCTAACCGCCGGGCTATGCAGTGGCATGGTGCAGATGCCTACAGCGTATGGGTATCTGAAATCATGTTGCAGCAGACACAGGCAGCCACTGTAACCGATTACTACAACCGGTTCATGAAGGCATTTCCCACCGTTCACCATCTCGCTAACGCACCCATAGAGACAGTGCTAACTCATTGGAGCGGCCTTGGATACTACGCCCGAGCCCGTAACCTGCACCGCGCCGCTCAGGTAGTAGTGACGCAATTCGGCGGGTTGGTACCAGATCAACAGGAAGCGTTACTTTCACTGCCGGGGGTGGGAAGGTACACGGCTGGAGCCATCCTCTCTATCGCGTTCAACCGGCAGGTGCCACTGGTGGATGCAAACGTTGAACGGGTGATAAGCCGCCTCTTCGTAATGGATGAACCACCTAGCTCATCCCACGGCAAAGCGAACCTGTGGGCGATTGCAGAACAACTCGTTCCTGCGACGTCACCGGGTATGTTCAACCAGGGGCTAATGGAGTTAGGCGCTACAGTTTGTACTCCCACCGACCCCGCTTGCCCCCAGTGCCCTGTAGAACCATTCTGCAAAGCTGCGCGCACACCAAATCCGGCCCAGTGGCCGCCCCGGCTTCAGGGAAAGAAGATAGTTCAAGAGACACACTGCTCGGTTATTGTGCGCAATAATAGTGGTGGTGTTTATCTCCTGAAGAGACCTCAGAAGGGCCTGTGGGGCGGTCTCTGGGAGTTTCCCAGGGTAATTTGCATACCGCAAGAATCGCCATCAGTGGCTGCGCGGCGGGCAGCCGCTGAAATCCTGCAAGTGAAAGTGGGTACACCTAGTGTCATGGCGGTCATTAGGCACACCGTTACCCACCACAACATCACTCTTTACGGATGCGAGGCAGTGCCGCATGAAGAACCTGTTACCGGCGAACGAATTAAACTGGTACCTATTGACTGTCTTAACGACTATCCATTTGCAGCACCGCAGGTACTGCTGCGCACCGCCCTAACCAACCGACGTGATGTCGAAGTTCAACAGGCACTTAACCTGTAAGTTATGCTCCCCAATGAGGAGATTCTATGAAACCACGTTCGTCTGTTATGCTGGCTTTCGTACTATTTTTATGCGGTGCACTGGTTGCTGTAGAAACCGCGCTAACCGCCACAACACCTAGCCTGAACGGTTGGTTCTCCGCTCAGAAGGAGACGCCTGCGCTCTGGACCCTGGATGGTTGCGCCCTCCTTATTCTTATGGTAGCATTCATACTAGCAACCTACCTGGATAGCCAGGCACAGTTGAACAAACAGTTAGTCGCGCAGCAGCAGAGCGCTGCAGATGCTGCCAGAAGTGAGGTCGCCAAGCTACAACAGCAGCTTGAAGAGACGCAGTCCACCATGAAGGATGCACTACAGCGTCAGAATGAGACTAATGCCGACCTTCGGACATTTAGTCAGACCACTACAGCACCTGTGTTAGAGCACATATCCGCTGTTAACAGGCAGATAGATACCATTCACCTCGCACTTCAATATCACCGAGCGAGCTTACAGCAGATCAATCACCAGTTGCGTGATGTTAACATGAGACTGGAGCAAGGAGCAATCCTCCCCGGTGCTTTTGATCAGTCTGTGCGCCAGATTACCGAACTCGAGCACGTACTTCCTGCAGATCCTGTTGATGACAGCATTGTAACAATTAATGCGCCAACAGCTGTAATTCTCCCTGGTTGTACCATAGACATTGCGGCCAATTCAGAGGCCGTAGACACTAGCACAGAAATTCCTGTTCGCACAGCTAATGCGATATGGCCTGAGGTTGCCGTTGAGGACAATGTTATTCCAGGCTACGTAGCTTCTGAAGACCTCTACCTTACAAACGAGGAGATGGCACTGCTTACCGCACCTATCGTGCTTGGCTCCGAGTTTGGTGAACCTGTTGCCGCTGCGGATATTACCTCGGAGTTTCATTGGCCCGATGATATTGCTGCGAGCCCTGAATTGCACGACAAGGGAGTTGTCGACACTGTCGCCGAACGGCTAGTTTTAACGCCAACACCAGTTGATAACGCAGCCGCTGAAGAGCCAGCACTTGCCGATGCGGGGGAGCCAACCAGCCTCCCTCATAACGAACACTTACCCATTTTAAGCGACGAGTTGAATCATGACCTACAGTTTGTTGGCAGTGTTGATGACGAAGCTGAATTGGGCGACGGTGCCGAAAGCCAGTCTAATGGAGTAGACCCGCGCGAGTGGTTCAGGAAGCTGTGATTCGGAAGAACACGGGCAAAGAGGCGTCGGTCGAGGAAGTTATCGAGACTCTGCGGGATGTACCGGGTGCGCCAGATACACTGTGCGCGATCTGCTACCTTAAACAACGCGCAGCTGAACGGGCTCTACGCGGACTATACACTGAGCTGGTCAACGATTACGATCTGCGCCTTCGGTGGCGCAAGACGACCGGGTTTTGCAGACAGCACGGTGAACTCGCGTCCCGTATCGGTGATCCGCTGGGCACCGCGATACTCTACCTGGATATGGTGGATAGCAACCAGGCAACTGGAGATGACGGTGGCAAGATGAAGCCCTGGGCCCGTAAACGCCCACAGCCGAGTAAGGACGGGAAGTGTCTCTGCTGTACCGATGAAAAGATAGCAGAAGAGCGCTATCTACAAGCGGTCGCAAGCAGCATGCGCCAAGACAGTTCATTCATTGATGCGCTTACTGCATCGCGCCACGGATTGTGTATTGCTCACTCATCTTCGCTACAGGGCATGTTGCCAACAGATTTGGCGCAGGCACTGCAGAAGGAGACAATGCGTCGCCTTGCACTCCTGAAGGAGCAACTGGCCGAGATCGTTCGCAAGAGCGATTACCGGTACCAACACGAACCGCGTGGCGACGAAAAGGACGCATGGCTGCGCGCCCTGCAGCTTTTTAGTTCACGGTAGGCACGGCAGTTCAGCTACGTCGTTCTCGCCTGCTGCTCGGTTCCAAAACAACCAGGTTACATTTATGCCCTCTGCTTTACTAGAACACTACAATAAACGGTTTCGTGGCCTCCATTGCAACGTAGATAAGGGTAGACGCGCGCCTCATAAGCCTATCATGTTGCTTGCAGTGCTGTGGCAGATTGAAGCCAGCCAGATTATTGATAACGTAATCGAGCTGAATAGCAATTTGGTGTACTGCTTTCAGGCTCACTGGGAAATCCTTGTAGGCAATGACGTTTGGCAGCAACGGCCAGCCTATCCGTTTTATTTTCTAAGGAAGGAGAGGTTTTGGCATCTG